>DASQZS010000092.1:0-3382 GCA_035638535.1 Candidatus Acidiferrum sp. | reverse complement strand
GTGGTAGGCAATTGATGATAAGCTCCCGAATCTGTGAGTGGAGACTATTACGGGATCTGGTCACTGCAATAGCGAGTACAGGATAACTGCATCTTCACGTCAGCATGTTACCTTTCGTCAGCTATGGTACCGTCTCCAAGGATCTTTAGTCTCTGGTTACCATGGTCCTGTGTGATTCGGTGGTAATTGAAAACCACAATGCAGACAGTTCAGAAATCCTTGCAAATTGGTACTTAGCTTCAAGGTACATTGCAATTTGCGTGTATGTCGCATTTGTTATCGAGGCTCACATCTTATATATTCCTACGATGATGCCAGTGGAGTATGGCTCAGAGACCAACTCTATTCGTAAGAGACGCGACTGGACTTGTGCGTTCCCTTTCTGCTTTCGATCTCTTCAACCTAGCATTTGGCCAAATAATGCCAGCGGTTGGAATCGTTTTCATTGTATCATTTACTCCGTTCGCTTTCCCCCAAAGCAACATGTTTCTGGCTTTTCTCATAGTGACTCCGTTGGTTGCTCTAGGTCCTGGTTTGATTTATTCAATGCTGGCGGCTGCAATGCCCCGCTCTGGGGGTGATTATGTCTACGTGAGCCGGGTCATCCATCCGGCCCTAGGGTTTATGACGAACTGGTTGTTCACTGTTACCGTATACAGTTTTATTGCAACGGCTGGTTTCATTTTTTCATCAACAGCTTTGAACGTGTTTTTGGCCACAATCGGCATGATGACCAACAGTCCCTGGCTTGTTACCGATTCAACGTGGTTTGCGACAAGTACTGGTGAATTGGTCACGGGTACCGTGCTAATCGGTGGCGTTATGTTGCTGCTGGTTTACGGAAGAGCAGTATGGAAGTTCATGAAAATCCTTTTCGTCATCGTAATGGCTGGCACTATCGTTAACATTCTTTATCTGATGTCGACCTCACAGTCAGCATTCGTCGCTGCTTTCAACTCTCAATTTGCTTCCAGTGGGTTTACGTATGCTGGGATAGTTCAAACGGCGACAAAGAATGGATATCAACCCGGATGGACATGGTCGGGCACCATTAGGGCATTAATTTACGCGATGGGCGGGTTGGTCGGGTTCAACTTCTCCGCGTATTCGGCGGGAGAAGCGAAGAACTCCTCAAAGAGCGTGCCCATCTCTATCATTGGAAGCACACTGATCGGAGGCGTATTATTCGCACTTTGGGCGTTCGGAATTTACAACGCATTCGGCTACGACTTCTTCTCCTCTGCGAATTACCTGGTTAACTGCTGCTCTTCTACCGTTACCTTACCGTTCACCGCCTCAGTGAACGCTCTCTTCACATATCTGCCAGGTCAGAATCCTGTGATTGAACTCCTCGGAGCTTTAGCGTTCGGTCTTGCATGGATTTGGTTGACGCCTACTGACTTCATTCCAGTCGTAAGGAACATGTTTGCTTGGGCTTTCGACAGAGTCGGACCATCGTGGTTAGCGGACGTGAATGAAAAGTATCATACACCCATAAAATCGATCATCCTAAGTGCTGCACTAGGCGAAATATTGCTGGTGCTCGCCATCTACACTACTGGCATCTCACTAGTCTTTGCAAACGGTGCAATTCTCATTAACTTCGCTTTCTTGCTTACGAGCATCGCAGGCATACTCTTCCCCTTCAAGGCGAAGAAGATTTTTGAACAGTCACCCGCCTGGGTACAGAGGAAGATCGCAGGGCTGCCACTGGTTACTGTGGTTGGCTTGTTCTCCGCCATTGTTGAGTTAATACTTCTCTACGGTGGCTTATCTAATGCCGTCATAGGTGGAGCGCCCGCTTCCTATCCTTTCAGCGTTGGTATTGCACTAAGTGGGATAGTTCTATACTACATTGCTAAAGCGTACCGGAAGAAACAGGGTATAGACCTCACCATGGTATTCAATGACATCCCGCCCGAATAATCTACATTCCCTAAGATTCAAGTATACTATTCACGAGAATGGGCTGTTCAGTATCGTATTCTTATGTGAGTAGTTCAGTTCACAGCTCTTTAGATGTTTTCGTTGTGTGGCAGATACTCCAGATCGAATATGATTTTCTTCGCAGAACATCAAGGGCCGCCATAGAATTTGCTATGGTCTCTACGAACGCTAGAGTTAGGGCACTCTTAATTTGATGAGTTGTAGCTAGATATTCGACGAGTAGACGTGCCGTTAATCTGGGTCTTACGATAATTGCGTAGAGTATGTAAGCGGAAAACTTTCCCGTCACTTGGCGGATTTGGTAATGTCCAGCGATGATTCGACGTCGCTGCATAATATAATCGCCGAAAGTCTGTGGACCGTAAACATCAACTTGTGAATCAGAAACGAACTTTATCGCGTAACCTTGATTCTTGGTTGCTACGGCAATGTATGCGTCGTCGTTTACCATATCCTCAGGGATTTCGTGAACCAATCCCGACCTGATGCAGAATACTTCACTAGCGTGCATTAAGATTCCTCGATGGTTCAGCTGTTCCAGTTGCCAATTATGAAAGCCCCATAAAGTTTCTATTACTCCCCTGATCGGCGCGCTGCCTCGTCTAATGGGGCTAGGTTTACCACATGAAATACCAATAGCAGAATCATCCATCGCCCTCACCAACGCCATCAAGCAATTTGGTTTAGGTGTAACGTCGGCGGATAGGAAGATGATATTCCTTCCTCTGGCTTCAGACAAAATCCTATTTACTGCACGAGCCTTGCCAAGTCTCGCAGGTTCTTCAATTAACCTAACCCGCGAATCTCTCTTCTCGACCTGTTCCACAATCCGCGGAGTGTTGTCCTGACATCCCGAGCAAACGACGATAACTTCCGCATCATATGGAAGATTTTGTTCATCAGTGATATTACTCAACAGTTTTCCTATATTCCATTCCTCATTGTAGGCGCAGATTCCTACAGTTAGGGACACCAAACCGCTATTCTCCGATTTCATTCGACGCTGCGGATGCCCGTTTCTTGTCTCCAGAGTTGTTGCAACCATCGGTACAGATTCGAAACATACATGCAGGAATGCCTGTTCATCACTTGATCGAAGACTCGAAATTCTTTACCCTCGGACTTTAGTTTAGTATTGGTGATATGGCTTCGGATCTTCAGGTAGCCGGCGAGGAAGACGAAGGCTATGCCGTCAGCCCATTGCAAGAAAAATGAAAATCTTTCGCGAGTCACTACGCTCTTGGCTGATAATTCAAAGTCATTTAGTTTACTAATTTTTGAAGTATATGCTGTTTTGTGAACGAGTTTGATCCATTCGTTACCTTCAAGGATTTGTTTGTACTTCCGAATTCCAACCAAAGGTTGTGCTTTAAGGAGCTCACGTGCAAAGAGAGGAGCGAATTTGCTCTTGGAGGATTCTTGAATGAAACCCATA
>DASQZS010000091.1:0-5918 GCA_035638535.1 Candidatus Acidiferrum sp. | reverse complement strand
ATCGTAACCCTCTTTCAATGCGTAGTCCCGTTGCTTTAGCTTCAGTACTCTCCCTATGCCTTTGCTTTGGAATTCTGGGATGACGCCGGTCAACTGGGAGTACAGAACACGTTTTCGTTCATGTTTTCCGAGGATGCAGATTGTCGTACCAATCGGCCTGTTTTTACGATCATACGCGACCATGATGAATCCGCCCTTCTCATTGATCGGGCGGAGCACGAGTAATGGTACGACGGAACTCTCACTCATTCCCCATGCGTTTCGTTGAACGTCTTCGCAGTCTCTGTAATCCTGAATAGTTATTGGTCGTCTGAAGGAAAATTCATCAAAATTATTCCGTTGAGGCATCGTTTGTACTATCCCGTCGTAAGTTTTAGAATAGACAACGCTACGATTTTCGTTGACAATTTCAAATCTTCCAAATCGATGTACTCGTCTGTGATGTGAGCTACGCCGGCCCTTCCTGCACCGTAATTAACGGATGGTATACCCTTGTTGAGGAAGTGTAGAGTGTCTGAATGTGCGAACCACAATGTGACCGGGATCTTTCTGTTCGTGACTTCTTCTGCGGCTGAGTGAACGGTTTTCACGAGGCTATGTTGTGGATCCATTGAAATCGGTTCGCTCTTATTCGGAACATCCAGGGTTATCGAGACTTTCGGATTAGCATCTTTGGCACGTTTCACGATTTCTGAGACTTCAGCGATGATTTGTTTGATTTTGTGATTACTTCCGACTCTGCAATCGATCTCGACGGTGGCAAGATCGGGCACCATATTGATTTTTGAACCCGCATGAACTATTCCAACGTTCATCGTCGTATCCGACAATCCATCGGATGAGGTTAATTTTTTCTCACGATATTCTCTAAGTTGTGTAAGAATATCCTCCAACGCTGGCACGACGCTGATGCCAAGGTGGGGTGTCGATCCGTGGGCCGTAACCCCTTTTATTGTGATTCGGAACCAAAGCAACCCCTTGAATCCATGGAACACTTCCCAAGTGTAGCCTTCTCCGATGCAGAGATCGCAGTCGAGCATTTTCTCGTCTAGAAGATATTTAGCGCCTGTTTCGCCACCTATTTCTTCATCAACTGTGACCGCAACTGAGACTTCACACGGAAGTGACTTGAGTTCTCGTTTCAACGCTAATAACGCGAACACGTAGCCAGCGATTCGTCCTTTGCAGTCACATGCTCCTCTTCCGTATATTTTTCCTTCAGTCATCTCTCCTTTGAACGGGTCATGTTTCCATAATACTCTGTCACCTATGGGAACGGTGTCCGCGTGAGCTAAGAGCAAGATTCTTGGTCGCGAGCTTCCTTCTGTTATTTTGATGCTTAATCTGCGTTCGTTGGCGTCGAGACCGGCATCAACACATTTCTGTTGCGGGGTTTCGAAGATTTCACTTCGTAAACCGTTCTCGGCTGCGAAGGAGCTGAGAAATTTCATGATCTCCTCATACTTTCCTGGTGGGTTTACCGTTTCGATGCGTATCAGTTGTTGAAGAAAAGAGCATTGTTGCGGAAATGTTTCATCGATCCGTCTAAAAATGTTCGTCTTGACTGTTCTTAGATCATTTCGAATGGCCATGAATCATCAAGGCTTTAATTTTTTGATATGAGCAGTTCTCGAATTCATCGTTGTACTCGGGATGTTTGAATCAAATTGATTCCGACCAACATTACATCGAGTTAAACACTACTTGATCGACAGGTTACATCGCCGCTTTATGTTGCTCGATAGACTTCAGATCTGGCTCTAGACCCGACCCTGGGCCTCCTGGCAAATGCAAGCAACCGTTCTCAATCTTCAACGGTTTATCAAGAAGCATATTCTGGTAAGCCAGTTCGGTGAATTCAACTGCGAAGGGAAGATCCTCGAAGGACGAAGCAAGTTGAAGTTTTGCGGGAGCGGCAACGCATGCTTCAAGCTCTGTGCCAACGATGCATGGTATTCCTGACGCTTGGGCAGTAGTGTAAATGTCAATCGAATTCTTCAACCCACCAGCTTTGGTTATCTTGATATTGATTAAATCCGCAGCCTTAGCCTCCACCACTTTCATCACGTCGTGAGGATTCCAAACGCTTTCATCGACCATTATCGGTACACCTGTCATCTTTCTCAGATATGCTAGGCCTTCCAGATCCCATCGGGGAAGCGGTTGTTCAACATATGCCAGATCACATTTGGTTAGTTCCTTTATTGCCTTCAAACTCTCATAGCGTGTCCATCCCGCGTTCGGATCGACTCGTAATTCAACTTCATCGCCAACCTGATCACGAACGGCTCTCGCGTTCTTAACATCAGTTTCAGCGTTGTTTCCAGCCTTCAATTTGATGACTCTGAAACCCAAGTCGACTAACCGCAACGATTCTTTTGCAGCCTGTTCGGGTTCGACAATTCCGATTTCAGATGCCACAGGAAGAGTTGCTCTCTGTGCTCCGCCTAGAAGAGTGGAGGTGGGAACATTGAGGATCTTGCCGACGAGATCGTGCAACGCAATGTCAATACCTGTCTTCGCAAGGAACGCTGCTCCATGCATCTGATTAACGATCGAGATGGCTCTGCGTATATTCAATGGATCTGCCCCTCTCAATGCGGGTGCAATATAATTTCTGATAGCAATTGTTGTTGATTCTAATGTCTCTCCGTAGAATCCGACAGTAACCGTGCATGGGGCTTCTCCGTAACCAATCTTTCCATCATCGTTCTCTATTCGAATAAGGACAAATTGATTCATTGAATACGCCGAATATGCGTCGGTAAAACTTCGCATCGGCGTTCGAACTGGGATCGCATCAATTTTCTTAATCGTCAACTATCGCACTGGCTCCTAACGCCTACTATCATAGGTTAATCAGTTTGTGGGAACTATGAACGTGAATAGGATATATTCAAAGTTGGAAATGCTGCAAAGGTCAATTAATACCGCTTCGTAATGAGAAAGAGAGACATCGCAATCCATGGAGTTGATTTAGGTGGCTAGTGAAACGTCAACTACTCCTCCTTTTGCCGACATTGTTAAGGAAACCGAGAGAATAATTGATCTAGCAGACAAAAAAAACGTAGTCTTGAGACTGTTCGGCGGATTGGCGATCCGTTTTCATTGCCCAAGCGCGACCCACCGATCACTAGAACGAAAATATGCGGACATTGATTTCATGGGCTTGTCTAAGCAAGCTCGAAGCATCAAAAGTCTCTTCTTGGAACTTGGATATGCGCCGAGAGAAGTTTTCAACGCGTATTATGGAGATCAGAGGCTAATCTTCAACGATCTAACAAATGAAAGACGAATAGATATCTTCTTAGATGTTTTCAAGATGTGTCACAAATTCGACTTCAGAAATCGACTGACCCTCAACAAACCGACAATACCTTTGGCAGACCTTCTAGCCACAAAACTTCAGGTCGTTCACATAACGGAACGCGAATACAGGGATATCATAGCTCTAGTACATGATCATGAAATCGGCGATTCAGATGATGCGGAAACAATAAACGGACTCTACCTAGCTCAGCTATGCAGTGAGGACTGGGGAATCTACAAAACCTTAAGCACCAATATTGGCTTCATCCTGACCGCACTGGAGGAGTTCAAACTTGATTCTGAATATGAATCCGTTGCCCGTAAACATCTGGAAGAGTTAAGTTCACGACTCGAAAATATTCCAAAAACAATGGGTTGGAGAATTAGAGCAAGAATCGGAGAGAAGAAACGATGGTACGAACTCCCCGAGGACGACAAGAAAGTGATCGTTTCGCCATCCCAATTAGCAGAACGATTACAATCAGAAAGGGAGAAACCTGTTCAATAACTCTCTCTACCAGAATTAGACAACCGCCCTAGTTTCATAATGTCTTACTGAAGGCGCTTTCTCCAATAATTCGTTCCGTATTCTCTTTGGGTTGCCACGGAGTATCGAGGGCGGAATTGCAGCAAGGTTAACGACTGCGAGCCAGAAATGAGCACTGCTTAGCCCTTCGATGAAAAGCAGTTTGTCAGACCTCGAAAGCGAAATCGGGTTTACTGATGATACTACCTGCGTTATTGTTTGGTATGGCACTACGAAAGTCATTATCAGAACGGCAACATTGATGCTGATAACAAATCCAACTTGGAAGAACGTGGCTCTGAACGCCGATGCGATTCCTCTTCTTTTTTCAGGCACAGAACCCATAATCGAACTGATATTTGGAGAGACGAACAATCCCATTCCCACTCCAAGAATCATCATGTAAAGGAATACAAGCGATATTGGTGTCGCAATCGTGATCGTCGAAAACAGAAAAAGTGAGAGACTTGTGAGGACCAAACCGGTAGTTGTGAATGGGAGATGCCCATACCTATCAGAAAATCTACCGCTTAAAGGACCTGCAACAAGAAACGCAATGTCAAATGGAATTATCCTAATCCCGGCATCCAGAGGACTCATATCAAGAATCAATTGAAAATAAAGACTCAGCAAAAGAAGAAATGCGCCCCACGCAATCGCATTCAACAATTGCGCAATCAACCCTCCTGTGAACTCGCGTATTTTCAGTAGACCCAAGTCGAGCAGGGGGTGCTTCTGCTTCCTCTCATGCAAAACAAAGATTGCGAGAGACATCACACTGACAAGCAAGAGACCGTACACTACAAAGTCTTCAGACAATCCATAAGCAGCGTAAGTCAGCGCCAGAAGAAAGGTGGTGATCGCGATCGAAAAAGACGCGAATCCAAACCAATCTATTGTCATTTTCTTCTCTACTTTGGCTATCTCCTTGAGCCTATGATGCGACCAAAACGTACCGAAAATACCAATTGGAATATTAACGTAAAATAGCGCTCTCCAATCAAGAAAAGAAAGAATTAAACCACTTATCGTTAACCCAGCCATCGCGCCAAATCTGAACGCAATTTGATTGACCCCAAGAGAAAACCCTAATTCGTTAGTAGGAGTAGCATCAACAATCATAGCCACACTGTTCGTAAAAAGCATGGCAACTCCAAGCCCTTGCAATCCTCTCCACAGGATAAACTGAGCCGGATTCTGAGCGATGCTTGTGAGAGCTGAACCAATTGTGAAGATCGCAAAACCGATCGTGTAAATCTTTACTCTCCCTACTATATCGGTCAGTCTTCCGATTAGCAGTAACGCAATCGTAGAAGCAAGCACGTACGATTGTGTGAACCAAATAGCTTGTTCAATATCGGCATGCAGTGCCGCAGCGACTTGAGGAAGTCCAATTATAACGATCCTTGAGTCTATCCCATCCATCAAAACGCCGACGGTAGTGACTGTTAAGACGACCCACTTGTATTTCATCAATTGTCATCGTCATTGATCGTGCATCGGAGTTCGACAATCGAACCCTCAACATGTGCACACCGAATCTTCGAGCCTACCGCTACGATTCTTATTTAATCTGTCTAAGGTTTTCCTCAATTGGAATTTGCTAACCGCTTTGAGTTTGAATACGTGCTAGTTTCCCAGAGTAAAATTGGCAATCGATTAAACGTCAAGCAAGTCTTAGTGGGATTACTCCAAGGCTTTGCCAGATCAGCCTGACATTTGCCAGATCAAATGACTCTGGTGATTCCTTATCTATACAGGAAAACTCAGGCTATAATGTGTAAGCGAAAACAGTTATCGATGCATTTTCTTCTTTCTTGCCTGTCTTTCTTCTTCTAAGAGGTATATGAAAAGACGGCTCACCATGGTCGGTCACTACGACTAATCTATGACGTATGTCATATTTATGCTTGGCTGCCTGTTCTCAAACTTGCAACAATGTCGATTATGTGTACCAAACCTGGAGGGTCGACTGAGTTTTGAGTAACAGTACGCTAGTGCTTCGCGGATGTTACACCGGCTCGAGCGGCCTTGAGTATATTCCCAACTGCTTGTGTGAGCATAGACAAGTCTTGTCCCAGCG
>DASQZS010000090.1:0-2826 GCA_035638535.1 Candidatus Acidiferrum sp. | reverse complement strand
CCTGGAATTGTTCAGGAGTGAGTAGTCGCTTCCATTCTTCCTCAGTTTTGCGTAACTGCGCTCCCATCTCTAACGCGCCTGGGCGGATAAGAGACAGGATTATGGGATCAACGTTTTGGTATCGTCGAAAACCCCTGAACTGGTTGGGCGCTATTGAGATTTTCAATTATGGTAAAGCGGCAACAGATCTTAAGTGTCCCGTGCTTCTCGGCAAGTGTGCTCGGGATCGAATTTGACGCGCCCACCATGGACCATGAGAACAAACTTTTCGGAGGCACCTATCTTTGTTTGTTGGGAAACGACCAAATCGTGTCTTCTCGCGTGCAGACATTGCAGAGCTAGGGCGATTAGAAAACCTCTGCCGGGAGAATTGGATCATCAGCAGGGTCTCAACTTAATCGACGAACTATTGGAATTCGATCAACCGTATCCTGCTCTTTTGATGACTGGCGGCGACCCACTCATGCGAGCGGACTTCTTCGAACTAATCGAGTACGCGAAGAATAGAGGACTTTACGTGGCAGTAGCGGCAAGCGTAACTCCACTGTTAAACGAAGATACGATCGAAAGGATGCGTCTGTTAGATGTAGACGTGATGTCTGTAAGTGTTGACGGAGCGACTGCTGATACACATGATAAGCTTCGCGGAGTTCCCGGCACGTTCCAAAAGACCGTTGACGCGCTTGAAAATTCTCAGAAATTAGGGTTGAAGACTCAAATCAACACGACTGTGATGAGAAGCAACATCGAAGAATTACCTGACATATTCAATCTTGTGCGTAGAACTGGTGCAGTAGCTTGGGAAGTCTTCTTCCTGATCCGAACTGGTCGTGGATCATCGCTGGAGAGTCTAGAACCTTTCGAATGCGAAGACGTAATGCATTTTCTCTTTGACGCATCGCAATATGGAATCCCAGTACGAACCGCGGAAGGACCTCAATTCAGACGAGTCAGGATTCAACGATTGAACCACGAAGCTCCACCTCAGAGCATATTATACAGGCGACTTGAAACCAACTTACACATAACCGAAGGTCCTCCCTCTAGTTTGCCAGTCACAAAGTTGACACAGACGGGAGACGGTAAGGGCATTGTGTTCATAACACACGATGGACAAGTATATCCAAGTGGTTTTCTTCCAATCAGCACAGGCAGATTACCGGAGAACAATTTGCCATCTATTTATCGATCAAACCCAATTTTTGTCTCATTGAGAGACCCATCAAATCTGAAGGGGCGTTGCGGTAGATGCGAATACCGAATGATATGTGGAGGATCACGTTCGAGAGCATTCTCTGAATACGGCGACCCATTCCAAGAAGATCCAGCATGTCCATACGTGCCAAAACAAAGAGCCTCGTCTTAGATGGCTTCAAAACCACAACAGAGAACCGTTAGCAAAGGATAAACCGCTACGGATCACACCGACATTTGATGAACACTTTGCGAACGGATGATCTGACTCCTATTGCTGAGAAATATGCGACCGACTTCATCAAAGAACTTCACTTAGACTCAAAAACTGAAGAAAAGTGCGATTGGTGTTGTCTTCTATGGTCGAGAGACTACTGGGCTGAACGAGCGCGGAAAACGCAGATGGATCTCCAACAAATGAAGGAGCACGTAAATCGCTCGCCGACCGAATCCAAGAACCTTACAGCGTTCTACGCAAATTCGCAATTCCTGAACACAGTAGCTCAAGTATACGATAAACTATTCAGTGGAGAAGAGAACTCCTGCGTAGTAAAGAATTTCATCAATTGCCCCTACGTAGACAAACGCGAACAGTTACTGCATAAAGGGTCTCTGGCAAGTGTCTTCATTACTATTTTGCACAAAGCCGTCTCCTACTCAATGCTCGAACGTCATCTTCTTGACAACGGGCTCTTAGACGAAGAATATGAAAACGTCTATGGAATTGATCTAACCCGCTTCCAAGACCTTCAGCAATCTATGATCGACGGACGATTCAGAACACTATTCAACGTGACCGTGAAACGCTCGCGAGAGCTTGCTGGAATACCGCCAGCGTAGATAGCTGACGAAATTAGGCTGAGAATCACCTACTAGTTTAGAGGTATACGCAAGCAAAACTATTCTCCTAACACCTGTTCGCACGTTAGTCATCTCATTTTCAAGAATGAGAATCGGTCCGGTCTCGTTATCTAAAACCCTGAAGCCTTGCAAGCGGTTAAGTGCTAACTGCGTGAAGCGTAAAAAACGCATTGAAATAGCGTTGGGCGTTTTATTGGAATCTTTGAGCTACGCCGCTGATTCCTTAAGTAGCCACGTAGGAGAACACTAGCGAAATGTGATGATTTGGATATAATAGTTACAGATTCGGCGGTTGAAAAAGCCAAAGAGTTTCTAAAAAGAAGCGGCAGAATAGACGAGAAAGGCAATCCGTTATGCGGGCTGAGGCTTCAGTTGAAGGGCAGCGATGTCTTCGGAGTGAAATACGCGTTCACTGTCGACTGTAATGCGCCAAGACAGGATGATAAGATCATAGAATCGTACGGTTTCAAACTGTACATAGATTCTGATACCTACGCCTACCTATCAGAGATTTCAGAATCTCTCAGAATAGATCATGTGGTAAGTCCTGAATATTCCGGATTCAAAGTCAGCTTTCCTGAAAAAACTATAACCTTAGTGGCTGAGAAAAAGCCGATACCAGAGACAAGCGGCCTCAGATTGAGGGGCTCATTGATTGCTGTTTTGTTGATCGCAGTCCTTGTAACGGGCCTTACCGCGGGCTGGCTTGGGGCAAGCATGATCGCCCCTAAGACCATAACCACACCGGCAGCACCCGCTGAGGTTGTCAAC
>DASQZS010000089.1:0-4216 GCA_035638535.1 Candidatus Acidiferrum sp. | reverse complement strand
AGACGGGTATAAGGTGCAATCTACAACCGCCCCGATGGGCTACGTAATTCAAGCTCAGAAGGCAGGAATC
The DNA here is from genome assembly GCA_035638535.1 of Candidatus Acidiferrum sp. Lineage (GTDB taxonomy): Archaea > Thermoproteota > Bathyarchaeia > 40CM-2-53-6 > 40CM-2-53-6 > FEN-987. Next base: position 4,146 of record DASQZS010000089.1, on the reverse strand, counting down.
CTTCGAGACATAATAACAGCGGACAGGTGCTTCACTATCGGCGTTGCCGGTCAACCCAATGATTTCACCATCCATATTGGAATCGGAAAACTCATGCAAAACCTCGCTGTGGCGGCAGTTGAAACATTGCTACTCTCTGCATTGTTCCTTGCAGTTGACGTCCCCGAAATGCTTTGGACGCGCCACGTAGAAGGCGAAATTCTGAAAGGGATAACACAACTGGTAGGCTAACAACCCCGACCGTCGCTTGACGTAATCGGTTGTGAAAGTAAAGGCTAGCACGCACACTATACAATGTGTGCGTCTCGGCCCCCTAAACGTGGGTCTGCAATTTTGGCACAAGTATAATTCTTCGTAAACTAAATGAACTCCTCGAGGTTACATGCGCCTCATAGCGACCTTTCTCATTGCTTTGTTAACGATATTTGTTGCTCCTGTGGGCCTTGCAACAGTCAGGTCAGCTGCCGTGATTTACTTGAGCCCCGCGAGTGGGCCCGTGGGTGCAGATGTTTCGGTTAGCGGTACTGGCTTTTTGCCGACCGATACGACTTGCTCGTTCTCTAGTGATTCCAGCGCAGTCACGTCTGCCGCTTGCGTGGTAAGTGCTGGAGTATTGACGGGTGGATTTATTGTTGGAAACGTGTTGCCGGGTGCGTATGTGATCGAGGCTACCGGTGATCAAGGAGACCTTGCGCAAGCTCTCTTGAATGTAAATGACGCCCCTCAACTCGGCTTGAGTCCCGCAACGGGGCAACCTGGAACCCAGATTGCAATTCAAGCGAGTGGATTCATGCCAACGGACACTACTTGTTCGATTTCCAGCCCATCTTCTACTAACGTGATACTGACGAGTAGTGCTGCTTGTGTTCTCCAAAGTGGTAGCGGAGCTCCGATGGGCGGATTTATGATCGGGAACGCTTCTCCTGGGCAGTACGTGATTGAAGTTACCGGAAATCAGGGGGATTCAGCGCAAGCGATATTGGACGTAAAGTAAACAAATTTATCCTGATAGGTGAATCTGAAACCAATGACAATATTTCTTGACGGAGCTCCAGTAAGCCATGCCGCTTGCTTGACACGAAATCGTCAAAGATAACAGATGAAACGTATTCTTACACGTATACGTAAATTTTCGATTCAGAGAGGCAGCTAGAGTCAATATATCGACGAACAGGACTTAACTAACTACCCGAAGCAATCATGGGTAGATTTCGGCAATCTGAAAAACGGTCAGTTTACCTTGGCAAGGACTGGTCAAAGGCCCTGTTGAAAATTAACGAACCGAAACCGTATTACTACGTACCAGCTTCCGCCGTCGAATCGTTAACGAATCATGCGCGCCAATCTAATCGGCCTAAGACCACTGTGTTAACCCATTAAGCGTGATCAACGGAAACTTGACCATGGGTTTTACTAGGTGTTTTGCGTCGTTTTTGGTATTCGGCCCTAACATCACCAAAGAAGCAGGGCTCGTAGGCAGAGAGTAAATGAAATAATTCTAGGCATCTAAACTGTAGCGTGTTTTTCGGGCAATTAGACACGTTCCAATTGCCGACAGAATCACGAATGTTAGGGGAGCGTGGAGTTCTGGAACTGGAAGAACTTGTTGCAATTGAAAATTCATTATCGTTGTCGTTCCATTTGGAATCATTAACGTCGTACTGTAATTCAAGTAACTTGGATCTACAGGCACGTTAACGGTAATGTTGTATGTTCCGCCTGGCAGGTATATTTGATAGAATCCGGTTATGCCGGAAAATACTTGGAACGATTGTTGTTCGTTCTTGAGCTTGATTAGGGCCCAGTCGACAGGTCGAATTCCTGCTGATCCCGAACCTAGGACATATCCTTGAAGCGCAGTATTTTGCAGATTTTGCTGGGGTAGGGATTGAGCTGAAACAATTCTACTGCTAAGCAAGACCAGCAGTACCATTAAAACTAAGGCGGTCAGACTTCGCGGGAACATCATTCGAGTCCTCCGCGGTTTCAGTGTCTTCATGTGGATTAATGTTTTGCAGGTTGCAGTTCCGGTGTCCTAGTTTTTCTTGAAGACGAAGAGTCTCTTCCTCCAGAGATAGTAGATCGGTAGAATCCCCAAAGAGTTGACGATTGCAATTCCTAGAAACCACCACTTACTTGTCCTAGCGGAGTACCATAATCCGGCTAGTTTCCAGAACGCATCCCAAATTTCCAGTATGACGATGGCAGGCAGAAACCAGACTAACCAGGAGAGCATAGTAGTCACGGGATGCGCATGTTTTGGAGATCAATATTTGGAGTAGTCCCAACTGATCTTCTCGGTAGGAGTTATTTCTATGACCGTATCATCTAGTTCTGCGAGCTTTTTCGCAATTGGATGATCTGTGCTACCAAGATACTTGATTTTGATTTTCGCATCGACATCGCGCGCGAGCTTTGGATCGGTCACAATTTGAGCGGTTCCTGAGCCGACAACCGCTTTCACGTCAGCGAATGATTCTCCGACGTCGAGTGAGAAGGCGACGTTTTTGTTTCTCTGCAAATTCTTGACTTTACGCGTCTTGCTGGAAGTGGAGACGTAGAATTTGCCGTTTTCATACACATACCAGATTGGGGTAACGTGTGGTTTGTTGTCTCCGATTGAGGCAATTTTAAGCATGCGACCATTCTTGAGAAATTCATCGATCTCCTTCTCGCTCATTGTCACGGAGTTTCACCTGGTTACGGATAGGTGACGTCAATGTTGAACTTTGTCGTCTCACCGGCCACATTGACTATTACGGTATAGCTGCCAGGAGCGAACATTATGTTATTTCCGAAGTTTGTATCTGACGGCCCAATCTTCAGATCATACATGACGATGACCGGAACAGTTAGAGTTTGATTTGTAGTGTTATCGATTATCTGAATTGTAACGTTTCGGTTCGTTACAACTGCCCCGTTCGTGAGGTTGTATACGTGCACTTCAAGATGGTATGTGCCGGTCATGTTTACTGAGGCAGAATTGGGCATTTGCCCGCTCACAATGACCTCTCCGGTCGTGGCAGTTGCGGTTTGATTCATAGGCAGCATCTGTACAGGTGGACCTAGCCGTAGTGTTACACGGTAATTTTGCGTTGTCGCATTCTGTTGAATGACGGAGAAGTTGGTTGTGGTATTGGTTGAAGTGTTTAGGCTTGTCACATTAGCGCTGGTCGAAGCGGTCATGTTTTCTAAAGACGTCGCTGCACCTGGTGTCATCGTCATGTTAGCTGACGCATTGGTGGCCATTGTGGAATTGGTTGACACACTCGAGTTCTGACTCATGGTGTAAAAATACGATGCCCCGCCGGCCAGAATGATCAAGATAATGGCGCCGATCAAAATTAAACTCTTATTGATTCCGTTGTTCTGCTCCGTCATAGCGACCAAGCGCTCTTCGGTCCCCGATCCAAAGATAAGCATTTCTCGCTGGATTTTTAGTGCGCAAAACAAGATAATCAGAGTTTGATAACAATGGTGCGAAGAGACAGCGTTTGGAAATCAAGGAGATTAAGCAAGTCGTTTTTGACAAACATTCGCGGGGGCATTCCGTTTGCAGGCGTTCAAATTGATATCATGATGAGGCTGATTCAAGGTTCGAAACATCCCATTGGGATGTTTATGGACGTTGGATGTGGGAACGGCGTACTTGCAGGAGCAATTCTGCAAAAGTATCCGCGAGCGGGAGGAGTGTTGGTCGATTTCTCGAAGCCGATGTTGTCCGAGGCAAAGCGGAATCTGCATGAACATGGATCCCAACTTCGGTTCGTTACGGCAGATTTCTCAAATAAGAGATGGGTCATTGCGTCGGAAGGCGAATGTTTTGATGCGATCGTATCGGGATACGCAATACACCACCAGCCAGATCGACGGAAAAAGGAGATTTTCAACGAAATATTCAGACTTCTTAATCCTGGAAGCGTATTTGTGAACGTGGAACACGTTGCGCCTGAAACGAAATGGATCGCTGGGTTGAATGATGAAGTATTCGTTGACTCACTCTATGAGTATCATTCGAAAAAGGGTTCAAGCAAGAGTCGTGAGCAGATTCTGAAGGAGTTCGTGCATCGGAAGGACAAGGCTGCGAACATACTTGCTCCCGTAGAGGCGCAATGCGAATGGTTGAGCAAGTGTGGTTTCGTTGAC
>DASQZS010000088.1:0-5244 GCA_035638535.1 Candidatus Acidiferrum sp. | reverse complement strand
TGCGTGTCTCTCTGATTTGTTTAGTTTCAGTTCTCTCGATTTGTATTGTTTCCATTTTTAACCACCGTGCTAGGTAAACAATGTGGCCGTTCGTTTTCATCTATATTAATCCTTTCCAAACTAAAACTAAGGGGAATGGTGGGTTCCAAAACTAACCCATCTTAGAGTAGGTCGCGTTTATTCTAGAATTGAGTGCCTAAAGCGAAGTAGATATCCGTCTTTGTTGATCGTTGGAGTCCGGTGGTTAAATTCTCATCCAAATCTCCCAGCGAATCGTCAACAACAGTGGTCCGTATTATGATGCCCATGGACGCTAACGTTGCCGGAAACGTGTTCGGTGGTGCCATACTCCGATTAGTCGATGAAACCGCAGCTATCGTAGCATACAAACATGCCAGAGCCAATGTAGTAACAGCCTCTGTGGATCGAATGGATTTCTTTTCTCCAGTGTATATCGGAGACCTGCTCCGCCTGATAGCATCAATCAACCTGGTTCACAAGACATCTATGGAGATCGGTGTCCGTGTCGAAGCCGAAAATCCAGTGTCAGGAGAGATCAGACATACGGGCACTTGTTTCCTAACTTACATAGCTCTAGGCGAGAACGGAAAACCGACAGAAGTGCCTCGACTGGCTCTTCAAACAGATGAAGAGAAACGCAGATGGGCTGAAGCCGAAGTGCGACGACACTTGCGACTGAAACAAATCGGACGAGAAAATCAAACTCAGGAAAACTTCAAGAAGAATCAGTAGCTACTCAACATCCTGGTGGCAGAAGAATATGACCATAGGTGTCGTAATTACCTTCGATGATGCTGAAAACAAGGCTTGGCTAACAATTCCGGAAATGGACGTAGAGAGATACGTCGGACATGAGGCCAGCTTCCAATTCTCCAAAACCAAAGACTACAAGGGGAAAGTGATCGGGATCGAAGATGATTTTCTTGTAGTTAAATTCGAAGAGCAACCCTTAGGCCTCGGACAAGGCAGCCAAGTATCCGTAAGCGACTAACTACCAGCAGCAAATGGTCCGAGGGATATTGGATTACGGCTTAATACGGCGGAACATAGTAAGGTTCGTACGAGTGTAGAGCGAGAAATCAGGTCGACGTTGTCTTGTTTCAGAACTTGGACAAAGAATGGCGCGAACGAGTAGTCAAGAACAACTTAGACCTGATTATTCTCAGACTTCTACGCACGAAACCATTGTGGGGATACGAAGTGAACGGCGCTATACGCGATAGATTTCAGGTCTACCTTAGCGCAGGCACTCTGTACCCATTGCTCCACTCGCTTGAGGAGGGCGGATATATCCAAGGCGAATGGGATTCAGAAAGAGGCCGAGGAAGGAGAATTTATAAAATTACAGATAGCGGAATAGGCTTCCTTGAATCTGGAGAACGCGCCACCCTCGAATTAGCAAGGCTAATTCAGACTCAAGGTAAGCGTGACTAATTCGAAAGCAATATGAATAGAGGAAATCTTTCGTCACCTGACACGAAATGTCCACAGATAGTACCGGCTCAAAGGCTCGAAAATTCTTCCAGAAGAACCCCGCTGCACGCGTTATAGTCATCATACTAATTCTCTTCGCCGCAACCTATGGAAGCGTAGCAGTATTACGGGTTGCACTGAGCACTGATTCCCCTCTGATGGTGGTCTCGTCGGGGAGTATGATCCCTACGTTGAACGTAGGTGACATAATCATAGTTAGAGGAGAAAATCCTTCTGCAGTTACCGTGGGAACAATAATCATCTTCCATAATCCCTACGACTATGAAATGCCGATTGTACATCGAGTAATCGCCATAATGAATCAGAACAATCAAATCTTCTTTCAGACAAAGGGGGACAATAATCCTGGACCTGACGGCTGGCAGGTACCGGCCCAGAATCTTATGGGCGTGTATGTTGCTAAAATTCCCTACATCGGGCTGGTCAGCTTGGAACTTCGCGGCCCGGTTGGAATAACTCTCATCATAGTACTCGTCGCTTTGATTATTGCAATTGAATATAACGAGTCGAAACCTAAGAAACCTAAGCGAACCTAGAGTTAGCTTAGTCTCCTGTCGTCATAAGTTCGCCTACAATCGCGGTGTGCGTGCGCAGTATACCATTAATCGTTTGGACTTTGCTCCTGACGATTTCGGTGAGATGATTGATGTCCGCAGCTTCAACATACGCAATAATATCAAACATCCCCGTCACGGGATGCGCGGTTCTCACTCCTTCAATCGACGAGAGTTCCTCAGTTATAGTTCTTGATTTTCCTGGGGCGATTTTTATCAGAATATACGCGCCAATTTTTCTCTTATCTGCCATGGCTTTTCGCTGACACACCTATTCGTAAGTTATCAGGACCTTTTCTTCCAACGTATCTTGAAGTTTGGTCACTGCACGGTGTACTTCGCTCTCTTTCTTTGCTCCTGTACAGACGAGTTTTCCGCTAGCGAAGAGAAGGATGACAACTTTCGGGTCGTCCATCCGGTAGATCAGCCCTGGGAACTGTTCAGGTTCGTACATGGTGCGCTTAAGCGAATAAGTAGATTTTTCCAGGTCAATGTAGCCTCCCAGTCCGGCCGAAGCGACGATGTTCTGGATCTGAATTTCGGGTTTGCCAAGAATTACGATCCCGTTCCTCTTCAGTTCATCAACAACTTTCATCACTGCCTTTCTGGCTTGTCTTTCAGATTTTGCGCCAGTGCACACCATCTTACCTGAACTGAAGATAAGCGTGGCCGTTTTCGGTTTCTTGAGTCGATAAACCAGTCCTGGGAACTGTTCAGGACGATATTCAACACCGGGGAAAACGCGGACGATAGAGTTCAGGTCAATATTTTGATGAAGGGTGGCAGAGGCAACGACGTTTTCTATGTTGATGAAAGCCTTCTTGCTCGGCAGATTCTCCACCTTAAATATACGACATATAACCGTAACGCTTCTGTATATAAGCCCTTTTTAAAGTTGAGAACCGGGTTCTGTTGCATAAACGGGCATCTAACGTGTCTGTTGCATGAGCGCGGCATTGGCCCTTGAAGTTTGGTAGAAACTCGTTAGCTAAGGTAGAATGTTCTCAAATGAGATCAAATCAGTTCTATCGCCTCATTTTTTGGGTGAAAATCGAGGTCATGGTGATAATATGTTTTATCTCCTCAAGGCGTATGGTAGCGTCAGGTCAAGTTCTTGTCTATCGAGAAGAGAGTCGCAATAGGATTGCCAGTACCGCACACTACACCGCTCGAAGCTGCTTTACATGTGGCAGAGTCACAAGTGTTCCCCTTTCTGAAACTGAAGATTCTTGAGACAGGAAAGAAACAAACTTACGACGCAACAATCCAAGTATCGCCATCCGTCCACAAGGCTCTGACTCAAGCATACGCGGGTGAAGAAATTGTGATTTTCTTCGATCTGACATCCGTATATGCCCCTATTGGGATATTTTCAGGAGAAATGGTAGAATGTATCGCTCTTCTGACTGAAGCGAAAATGATGAGTCCGTTGAGCATGTGGCTTACTGTTGCACGTGAGAAACTTACGAGAGCATTGAGTAATCAGAAAGGAGAAGAAATCGAAGCAACAAACTCAACAACGGAAACTGTGAGAAAGGCACGAGAAATGTTACGTGCCGCAGGTCTTCTCGCGGAAGTAGATGCGAATAACAGTATCTTCGAAATAGCAACCGAAATCGTACGGTCGGGTAAACGAGATTTAGACACGACTATCTATCGGCTTGGGATGGCCGTTTATTGGGCGAGCAAATATAGTGGGCAGTCTCTTATCCAATCGCTCGAAGATCCGACTCAAATGTATCTCAAATTCGTGTCAGATTCTGAAATGATTAAGAATTTCAAAAGCATCGTTGAGAAGATGAAAGAAAAAGAAGGCGAAGTTAGACAAGGCTTTGTACGAACGCTTATGTGTTTCGTAATTGGTACTTACCTTTGCAATAAGGCGCTTGTTGGAGGCAAAGAAAAGTGAAATCAGAAAAAAAAGCGGCAGTAATTGCTGATTCACAGTATCACGCTCCAACTACTTGGTATTCTCTGAGTACATCTTCTGGGAGCACCGTGACGACCAACGCAACCGAGGCAGGTTCATTCATCAATGCGGGTGCAACAGCGTATGAGATACCTGTGACACCTGGACAATCCTTCCCATCAACCCAGCCACAAGCACTTTACGATTATCATGCACATGCTGCTATCGAAGAGCTCAAGGCACAACTTTCTCAATTTGCCGCTACGCAGGATGAGCTTAACGCCAAGTTCGAAACAGTGATGGCGAAATTAGACTTGGCCTCAGATTCAAAGCATGATTCGCTTTCACAGCTAATGGTGAAACGATTTCGAGGCATATCTGCATTAAAATCTCTACATATTTCACCAACTGATGATGGCTATACGATAATTCTAACCTACCCAGAGTCGATGTCTCTGCTGGAATTCTTGAAGGAAGTTGTCCCAGCAGAGATCGATATGGACAGGAGATTCAAAGAGGTGTACTTTGACTTCAAACACATTCCTGAAAGTGAGTTCTCGATCCGTTCGTTCCCGAATGCTAAACCAATTCCACTTGGAAACTAGGTTTCTTTGCCAGATAAGCAGTGGCATCTACAGAAAAAGGACAGCAACCTACTAGCTAAAGCACAATTGGCAATTTCAGCAGGTCAATTCTGGGATTGGGAGATTACAATTCTGTTTTATGCAGCACTCCACTACGTTGACTCTTTTTTCTCTGAGCTAACACCACCCGAACATCCAAAGAAACACGGGAAAAGACGAAAGCTTGTCGGGAACCACTTAAATCCAATTGCCGAAGATTATCGTCTCTTAAATGCACTAAGTGAAAACGCAAGGTACGAATCTTTCACTCCTAGACAGTCGGACATTGACGAAGCTTGGAAATACTATCAGAATATTCAGACATTCATGCAAACCGGCGCAAAATAGCCTCTGTGAACTAAGTCATGATCGCTTGTATTGAAAAATAGGTGATATCAGAGTTTTTTGACCAAATCATCTGCATCCGTCAATTTGAGCACTTGTTTGATTTCGCTCTCCGTCAGACCCTTCTTGGTTCGTAGGTAGGCAATCATTGAGCGAACCCATGTGAGGTCTGTTTTGCCTTTCTTGTATCTTCGAACCACTCCGATAGCAGCGCGTTTCCGAAAGCGTGTTTTCTTCTCTTCGTCTTGCGGGGGATTGCTCCCGCTCTGAGAGCTTTGTTCTATCATGGATTTCCATC
>DASQZS010000087.1:0-8849 GCA_035638535.1 Candidatus Acidiferrum sp. | reverse complement strand
GAATCGTACACTCGATTGGGCAGTATGCTCGTGTCGCGCCCTATCTGGCGAGTGTGAGGAAGAAATATGGTCCAACATCGACGTACCTAGTTGATCACGTTGGTGTTTTTGGGGTGGTTGGTGTCATCGCTGTCTCCACTTTCCTGATTGGTTGGTGGATGACAATCGTCATTGCCTACTTACTTGACGTGAAGGTTTCCACGGCGATGAAAGGGACTGGGTTAGGTTTGCTCGTAGGAGCGGTCTTTTTCTGGACGTCATACGAAGGGCTAACACGATGGATTCCTGACCCCCGGATTATTACAGTAATTACGTTGGTTATCTTCTCAGCGTCGGCGAGGATAATCACGTACAAGGCGGAACACCGAAAAGCTAACGGGTTACCGCACTGAAAAGGACTTGAACGATAGGGGTTGCCAGAAGTAGAAAAAAACGAGACGCCGAGAATCAAGATCAGCGTCGAATCTCTTTCTGATTTGATGTTCGGACTCGCGCTCTCCATCGGAGCAATATTTCTTATCGGAAACAACTCCACTGACTTGCATGTGGTGCTGTCGAACATACTTGCGTTTGGTTTCAGTTTCGTGATACTCGTTACGATATGGGAGCGTTACAATCGGACCATGTCTGTTCTCCGGATCGAAACGAGTCTCGTCCTGCGACTTAACTTTGCGATGTTATTCTTCGTCGCGATCGAACCTTACCTCTTCAATTTGCTTGCGGCGGGAGCATCGTTGAACGTTTTCTGGTTAAGCCTGACGCCACGTGAAAACGTCGGCTTTACTCCGGAACTTTATGCTATTGATACCGGTTCGATCTACTTGATCTTAGGCATATTGACGTATGTGGTTCTACGTGAGCATAGTTTAAAGAAAATTGAGACTCTGCCTCCTAGGCTTATTCGTTCGTTCAAGCAGTCCATGCACACTGAGCTGACTGCAAGTGCCATATTTCTTATCTCGGCATGCCCAATTTTTTGGACAAATTACATCCCCATCCTTCAAGGAATCCCAGTCGGAGTAGCTCTTTGGTTCCTAACGTTCGTAGCCTCTTTCATAAGTCGGATCGTCGGCATCGTATCGCGCACAAACACGAAAGCCTCAATTGGAAACTTAGAGTAACCGTGTTCTCGGTGGTCTCAAATTGTGGCGTTACGTTCAGATAAGTTCGCCAAATGTTGTCGAAAAAAAGTTCTAAGCATTCTGTCCAATCGTAGCATTAGGGCTCTTCATTATCGTTTTTTCTGCTACGCGATCGATGCGCTGCGAAGACCAATGCTGCTAGCAAGATGATGGAAGTCTCTACTGGGAATTCTGGTACCGGTATAGTGGGGCCGATGCTATTCGTTGAGCCGTCGATGATAGTGATGAATTGAGGTCCGGAGTTAATTACGTAGATTTTGTTCAGTTCTGGGTTTACGGCAACGCCGAAGGGAGTATAGCCGAGCGGTATACTAGTTACAAGGGTGCTGTTGTCGGCATTAATTACGTCAATCGTATTAGAGTCGCCATTTGTAGCGTAGACTGTGTGAGTTGTCGGGTTTACAGCTAGACCGTATATGAGATAACCAACTGGGATGTTTGATGTAATCGTATTCGTGGAACCGTCAATGACGCTAATTGAACGATTCCCTAAAAGCGATACGTAGATTTGGTTAGTGTCAGGGTTCACACCTAGAGCGACAGGCAGGTCACCAACGGGAACGCTTGCTGTAATATTATTTGTTAAACCACTAATCACATACACTGAACCAGACCCAAGATTACTCACGTAGACCATGTTCGTGTTCTCGTTAACTGCTACGGCAAAAGGAGAAGGCACAGAGACGGTAGCGATTGGGTGATTTGAAGACGCATCAAAGATGAACAATGAATTCGAGGAAAGATCAGTCACGTAGGTTTTGTTGGTGACAGAGTTAATCGCAACACCGAACGATGTTAACCCTACCGGAAGGGTGGCAATCGTAGAATTCGAAGTTAGATCGAACTCGATAAGGGAATGAGTCGACGGATATGTGAAATATAATCTGTTGTCGGTTGGGTTAACCGCTATTGCTCCAGGTGGTGTGCCAACTGGAATTGTGGCCAGAACCGTGTCAGTCGAACCATCGACTACAAAGAGTGAATAACTTGGAGGGTCGCTCACGTAAATCTTGTTGGTGATAGGATTCACATCAATCGAGTAAGGTGCGTAACCTACTGGTATGCTGGTCAGCAGGGTGCTTGTTGAAGCGTCTATGACGGAAAGCGAATGAGAAACTCGGTTGACCACATAGACTCGGTTGGTGTTGACATCGGCCGCCAAACTGACAGGATAATTCTCTCCAGTGATGTTCGCGATTACTAGGTTAGTGGTGCCATCGATCACACTGGTAGAATTTAATTCAACGCTGTTCACGTAAATTCTGCTCGTGTTCGCGTTAACTGCAATTCCCCACGGAAAAGCTACGGATACAGTGTCGATGATCGTATTTGTGGATCCATCTATAACCGATACGGATGCAGACACCTGATTTGTAACGTAGATCCTATTGGTGTTGGGGTTTATTGCGAGGCTGAACGGCGATTGACCAACGGGTATGGTAGTAATCACGGTATTCGTTGAACCATCGATCACAGTTACTGAGTTGCTCTGGAGGTTGGCAACGTAAATCCTATTCGTGTTTGGATTAACGGCCACTCTCCTAGGCGAGTTACCTACAGCAATATCGGTGACGTGATTATTGGTCGCGCCATCTATGACTGATACCGAGTTCGAGCCAATATTAGTCACGTAGACCATATTTGTCGCCGGATTAACCGCCACCGAGTATGGTACATCTCCAACGGGTATGCTTGTGATCAAAGCATTCGTAGAGCCGTCTATAACGAAAAGAGCGTGAACCCAACCATTCGCCACATAAATCCTATTCGTACTCGGATTAACAGCCACTCCATACGTTGACGGTTCTCCGTAACCAAGCGACGAGATGGGAAGTCCAACCACAGTTGATTGATTACTCGAAACTGTAGCTCTTGCATCTACTGCTGAAAATTGGAACGTACAGAAAAGACTGACCAGTAAAACAGTTACCAGAACCTGAACGTCGATTCCCCTCAACTTTCCAATCATTAGCATCAACAGCGTTCATGCGTATGGCGATGGACGCAGAGAAGTATTAAGTTCGCTTGTTTGCTGCGTCATGGTTTTGAGTTGGGTTTCGATTTTCTCCGCGTCCTGGTAGAGTGGCGTTAGGTCAAGGTGAAGTTGTGGGTCAAGTTTAGTGATCGCCTCCATGATGGCTACAACGGCTCTAGCGTCGGGTATCTCGGGACGCAATTCGAACAAGAGACAAGCCACGTTAACGTTACTCAGCTTGCCCTCGTTCAACAGGGCCCCTGTAATGCCCGGAACCACGCCGGATTCCAGAAGGCTAATACCAGCACTCTTCAGTTTGAGTCTCGTGTCCTCGTTTGATCCTACACCGCATATCACAGAATCTTGACGTTTCTGATTATCCTGTTCTGTCAACGGCATCCCGCAAGGACTGATTACTAGGGAACATTTTTCCTCATGAGACCATGATATAATCGCCCTAGCGAGAGATACGTGCAAATCGGCAGGCATAGTGAACTCTGATAGACAAACGGCTATTTTGCGTTCTGCACTTGCGCAGATTCTAACCGGGAACCCGGGCTTTTCTGAAGAAATTATTGAAGCGGATGGAAACCGCGTTGAGTCTATAGCGGCTATTTGAGTAAGCTCCAAACTTCTGACAATATATGTGCCGGCTATTGCTGATGTCAGGCCAATGCTTGGAAACCCCTCAATCACGACTCCTCCTGAAAGGTCCAATTTCTGGTAGGGACGAATTTCAATTAATGGTGTCGGCCGTATTAGTGATCCTCTCCATTACCTCGTTTCATGATTTAATATGATGCTACTATGACCACTGCCGTCAAAATTATTCACTGTCAACCCAGCCCGTGCGACAGATATGCCTAACGATCTAGATAACGACAATGTGCACTTTGAGTCACAAAGTGCACATCAGAGTTAACAACGATCGGTTGGCTTTCCGTCTATGGCTAAGATGGAGGTGAAATATAGTTTGACTGATATGGTTGTACTCGCGTTTGACAGCGAAAACGGAGCAGATCAGGGAAGACAGAAACTCGTAGAACTGAACAATCAATACGTGCTCAATCTTGTTGATGCGGTTGAGGTTACTCGACGAGCAGATGGTAAGGTTAAGATTAAGAATATTCGCAACCTGACAGGTCTCGGAGCGATGGGCGGAGCTTTCTGGGGACTGCTTTTTGGTCTTCTGTTTTTCGTGCCATTGTTCGGGGTTGCTGTGGGAGCGGTATCTGGCGCTATTGCAGGCCACTTTACGCACTTCGGTATTAGCAAAGATTTCTTGAAGCAGATTGAGGATTCAGTGAAACCGGGAACTTCGGCTCTCGCAATCATCGCCGCCAACGTAACCGTCGACAAGGCGGTTCAGACTCTCAGCGTACTTCATCCGAAAGTTATTCGCAGCTCCCTATCCACGGAACAAGAAGCGAAACTTAACGAAGCCTTCGGCTCACACACAAAGTAACCCGCTCAATAGAATCTAAGGCCCAGGAAAACAAGTTTCCTGGGTACACCTTTTTTGTGAGCAGTCGTAATCTAAGAATTGTAAGTTCGGCACTTATCAGCGCCTATCTGGGGGTAAGCAAGATTAAGAGAACGATTTTGACTCGGCTTGGGGGCTTTTTGTTCGGGGTTCTGGTTCTTGTTGCGCTCTTATATTATGTTAGAATTGATGCAGTTGAACGGACTATTGCGCAAGTTAACCCTGCTGTTATCGTTGTTATGGTGGGATTGCAGGTTCTGGGGTGGATCTTCTACGCGGGAGCGTGGTACGTTCTAATAAGGGCGCTTGGCCACAAACTTCGATTCTTGACCTGTCAAGGCATTACGTTTGCGAGTATTTTTGTCAACTACATTACGCCTAGCGGGTTCTTTCTGGAAGCAGTACGATGCATCCTTGGCGCGAAGGAAAGTGGGATGAAACTTGGCGAATCTACCGCCACCGTCATTCTTCATCGCATATTGTATGTTATAGCAGTTCTGGAGAGTACAGCAGTCGCTATTCTCGTGCTCCTCGTCGACGGATTCATCACCGGCTCCGCAATTATGGAATTGGCAATTGTACCTGTGATTGCAGCAGCGGGGCTCATACTCCTTCTTTACTTCTCTTTTTCTCCACATAGCTTGGAGCCTTTTCTTGACAAGCTGCTAAGACTAGTTCAACCGTTGATCAGGACCGTGAAAAGAGAGGCGAATGTTGAAGGGAAAGCGGATGAGTTTTTGGATGAATACCGTGTAGGTTTCAACAAGATGCTCGCGTCTAAACCTCTCGTCGCACTGTCATTCTTTGTTAGTTTGGGTGATTGGAGTTGTGGAGTTGCGGTGCTATGGGTAGTGTTGTTGGGATTGAACGTTCACGTCCCCTTTTCGATGGTAGTGATAACGATGGCGATTGGTGAGATCGCGCAAACGATTCCCATCGGCGTTCCAGGAATGCTAGGGATCTACGAAGCAGCCATTACTGCTTCGCTCTCCATCTTCTCGATTCCCATAGCGATCGCTGCTTCAGCTGCTTTGCTCTCTCGGGTTGTCATATCATTACTGGAATTACCACTTACCGGCATAGCTGCGTATCACTACGGCTTCAAAGTTCTCGATAATCGACCATCTCCTCTGCGACTTCCAATGTAATAGGCTTCTATCGACTCACGAGCGAACCGTGCCTCCGAAGGTTTCGGAATCGTGGTCATCATGACGTTTATCGAAACGTAAGCGAGGGTTGTGATCAGATCGCTTCCATGATTTCTTTGATGCTCTTGTTCTTATGGGATTGGGGTTGAGGGGAAAGGAACTGGAGGAAGGGGCTCGTCGAATTGCAGCGAATTCGAAGGCGATGCTGGATTTGATGATGTCGTACGGGCTGAAGATGTCGCCGGTTAGGAAGGATGAGGCTCGGCATAGTTTTTTGGTAGTTCTAGCGTCTACGTTTGTGGGTTCAACAATCCCAATCATCCCGCTCATACTCAGTGGGGGAAATGTTATCGCAGGAGCGATTGGCACTGAGTGGTGTGGTATTGTTTTCCATCGGTTGGTATGGGGCGAGAGTGACTGTGGGTTCGGTTTGGAGGAGCGGTTTGCAGATGTTAGTGATTGGTCTAGCGGCCGGGTTTGCTGGTTTCCTAATTGGACACTTTCTCGGCGCGCCACCCTAGCTATCGTGTTCCAGACCCATCTGTTAACTAGCTGTCTATCTGAAATCCAGGAGAACTGTATTCCTGGGCACTTTCGTTCTTATGGTTAAACCTGATTAGACACCCATTGGAATCAATATTAGAGTTCGTACTGGAGGGCGGCGGATTTGTGGGAGTTTGGTGACAGAGGTTGGGTTTCGTTTACTGTTGGTGTGGCCGCCGATGGAGTTGCTGGTCAAGCTGCGCCGGGCAGGGATAACGAGCATAAGGGCTTAGCGGGCTGGAATTTCGCTGGCCTTGACTGGTATTTTGTTCTCGGTATAATTTTCGGCCTCGACTTAGTTGTAGACAGGTTTGGTCTGTATGTTGCTCCTTTGATAATGATAGGGTCGAACTCTGTCGTACCTGGTGTGGGTTTTGGGATCGCGTTATTCCGACGTATTGGTCTTGGTGTGATAATCCCGTTTTGGATGTTTGGTTTCATTGTACCAGCTATTGTCGCGGTTTTAGGGTCAGTGGCCATAGGTGTACTGCTGCTGATTGGTATAGTGGTGGCGATCATCGGCGTCGTCCGCTGGGCTAAGAGGCGCACCTACTGAGTGACGTCCACATTGAGACACAAAGTGTTCTGAATTCTTTGTGTACCATTAAAGACGCAATAGGTTTTTGCGCTAGCTAGCCGAAGGACTCTGGAGTGTTACCTAATGCGTGCCATGGTTATCACGAAGTTCGGTGGGCCAGATGTATTCGCGTTATGGGAAATCCCGCGTCCAGAACCGAAGTATGGAGAGTTGTTGGTTCGAGTTGTTGCGTCTGGAACCAATCCCGTCGACGCCAAGATCAGAGCGAACGGGACTTGGGCAGGTATAGTGCCGCCCGCTATTCTTGGATATGATGTGTCAGGGGTCGTAGAGAAAGTTGGATCCGGCGTGGCAGAGTTCAGCGTTGGTGATGAGGTCTTCTACACGCCGGAGATTTTCGGCAATCAATCAGGAAGCTACGCAGAGTACAACGCAGTCGCCGCATCAATTGTTGCCAAGAAACCTCAATCATTGTCACATTTGGAGGCGGCTGCGGTTCCGCTAGCGGGAGGCACCGCATGGGAATCGGTCGTTCGAAGATTGAAACTACAATCTGGTGAAACGATACTGATTCATGGCGGGGCTGGAGGAGTGGGTACCTTCGCTATCCAAATCGCCAAATCCCTCGGAGCTAGAGTACTCGCAACAGCAGGGCCGTCAAATCAAGAAACATTACGCACTCTCGGCGCAGACGTCGCGATTGATTACCGCATGGAGGATCCGGCTGAGGTCGCTCTGCGAGAAACCAATGGAAAAGGAGTGGACACGATCTTCGACGCAGTTGGTGGAGAGAATCTAAACAAGAGTTTAACTTCGCTTCGGCCCTTCGGCCGCGCCGCAACGACTCTCGGAGTGAAAGTAGATCTGGGAAACGCCTACCGAAAGAACCTTACGATTTACTCGGTTTTCTTAACTCGTGAGCGAGGAAGATTACTGGAACTCACGAAACTAATTGAGCAAGGGAAACTTAAGCCTCTCATTGATCAGGTACTGCCCCTCGAACAGGTTCGGAAGGCTCACGAGCGTTTAGATTCCGGACATGGGAGGGGAAAGATAGTGCTTAGGGTCTCAGAGAGATTAGGAGAATGTCCAAAAGTATGATTTGCTGGATTCTACATGAAACATTAACGATCTAGCCGTCTGTAACTAACACTATTCGACAGACTTCCTAAGTCGGAAGAGTATGATCCAATCTAAGATCGTATCATGATACTTCGTGAAATAACCTGGTATATGCCGCTTTAGTGTCTGTAGTTCCTTAATGGCATCTCTACATTTTTTTGAAACCGCACTTATCGTTTGAGCACTTTTCATTATGTTATCGAGTTCTGCGATTCGTTCGTCACACTCCTTTTTACATGCTCGCTGAAGCATAGCTAGATCTTTCTTTTCATTTCCAGTAAACTTTGAACCAATTGCCATTCCTCTTGGAACCATAATATCCTCAATCTCCAATAATGAACACCTCTGTCTAGTTGGAGACCGACTAGATGCTGACGACTTATAGGATTATGGACCTCTCTACCTAATTCCATTCTCTATTTTTCCACCAGAGAAAATAGACGAAAACAGAGTAGTTGAAAGTTTTCAGACCGGGTTGATATATCGTTACGGCTCACATTGTGCCAAGATATGTCGTGATCCCGCCCCTCAAAGAACCCGTCAAGGCTCATGGTCATGAACGTGAATAGTTTTCCCAAGTTGACCCTGCCTCCTTCATCCACAATAACAGGTTGAACACTAGACAGTTTCCATTTGCTTCAGGATCTTGAGATGGAAGACGAATGCGCGTTTGGATCTTCAGGCTGGCACCAACAAAGGTGCGGAAATGGCGCCGGGGATGGGAACGAAACTAATGTTCAACTCCCAAATTAAGCACTTGGATGTTAACCTGTTCTGGGGTGCATCCCACCGGACTCAGAAAATCGACCACGTGGCATGAATTTGTAATTCGGACCCACGATACTGTGGATTAAGATTCCTGCAATGCTTCTACATACTTCTTGACGGCTTCTCGGAT
>DASQZS010000086.1:0-5512 GCA_035638535.1 Candidatus Acidiferrum sp. | reverse complement strand
TGGTGGTGGGGCCGAAGGGACTATCATGGCTTTTACGCCATTTTGAACCCTCGACTTCCGCCATACCGTCATGTCTACGGGTTTCTTCGCTCCTGAAGTTCGTCATTCCGGATGGTCCGCAAACCCGTTAAGGTTTGTCCTCTGGAGCCCTTGGCGGGTACGTTTCCCTGTCGTCATCCCTGGCTAGAGTCCGTCACTCGATATCATCGTGTCTACGGCCCCACACTTCGGTTCGACAGGCCGGCCCCACCAAAGACACACATGCAAGTTCCTATATGGATTTTGGCTGAGCTCAGGTTCCGAGAACCTTCAGCAAGTCTGCCTTCGTGATGATTCCGAGGACTTTCCCTCGTTTGGCCACTATCACGGCCGATTCGTAACTTAGTAGAGCTGAGACCATCGAAATGGGCGTCTCATCATTAACCGTTGGGAGCGCCTCGTCCATAATTTTGTCAACGGACTGCTTGGAGACTTCTTCCGGTCGCGTTGAACCGACCAAAGTTTGCAAGATAACCTTCTCAGTGAGACTTCCTACGACTTGGCCACTATCAAATACCGGTAACTGTGAGTATCCAGTTTCACGCATGACTCGCACTGCCCTCGAAACAGTGTCATGGGCCTGGACGCCGACCACTTTGCCATGGCAGATTTCTTTAGCTTTGACTTCATTTTTCCTCTCTAGTCCTTCCAACATATCGAAGATTGCCTTTGTCTTGAGATACGACGGGCTAATCCTTCCACTCTCAATCTTCGCAATCATGGATTGGCTTACGCCAGAGAGTTTGGCAAGTTCCTTCTGGCTAAGTGCAAGCAGTCTTCGACGTCGACCTATCTCTTCAATTGGTGGTAGCATCTTCTTCAGCCTTATTCTTACCAGAATATTTTCATGTCTGGAATTTATATTCCAGGAATATTTCTGTTGCGGAATAGTGTGCCAAGGAAGGTCATAAAGCAATGAAGAGCCATTCATCTGGACAGGTCGTCATGCGGCAACGTTCTCTTCTATTCAGTTCAGAAAGTGTTACGGAGGGCCATCCTGACAAAGTTGCAGACCAAATCTCCGACGCAATCCTTGACGAAATTATTGCGAAAGACCCCAAGGCACGAATTGATGTTGAGACCGTCATAATGAAGGGAACGGTGCTCGTAACTGGGCAAATTACAACATCGACCTATGTCAACATCCCGCAAATAGTACGGGGAGTCCTACGGGACATCGGATTTGAAGAGGCAAAGGCCGGCATCGACTGGGAAACCTGCGGAGTGCTCGTTTCAATTGAAGAACAGTCGCCTGACATCGCGATGGGACTAAACAAGGATGAGATCGGAGCCGGAGATCAAGGCATGGTGTTCGGCTACGCGAGCGACGAGACGCCCGAATTCATGCCGCTGCCAATAACATTGGCGCACAAGCTAGTAAAGCGATTAACGGAAGTGAGAAAGCAGAAAATCCTTGGCTACCTCCGACCTGATGGGAAATCTCAGGTAACGGTCGAGTATGTCAACGGGAAACCGAAGAGAGTCGAGGCGGTTGTAATCGCAGCTCAACACGAAGAAAATATCACCCGCGAGAAAATGCGGG
The DNA here is from genome assembly GCA_035638535.1 of Candidatus Acidiferrum sp. Taxonomy (GTDB): domain Archaea; phylum Thermoproteota; class Bathyarchaeia; order 40CM-2-53-6; family 40CM-2-53-6; genus FEN-987. The sequence continues at coordinate 3,930 of DASQZS010000086.1, read as the reverse complement.
CCGACATTATAGAAAAAGTCATCAAGCCTGTGATACCTGAAAATATGTTGGATGATCGAACGAAGTTCTTCATCAACGAAACCGGAAAATTCACCATCGGTGGGACGCTTGCAGACTCCGGCCTCACGGGTCGTAAAATAATAGTTGATACATACGGCGGAGTCGGTAGTCATGGAGGAGGCTGCTATTCTGGTAAAGATCCAACCAAAGTAGACCGATCAGGCAGTTATATGGCACGATATATCGCTAAGAATATTGTAGCCGCGGGATTGGCGGACCGATGCCAGGTGCAAATTGCGTATGCTATTGGCGTCGCGAAACCCGTGTCTGTTATGGTTTCCACTTACGGGACTGGAAAGCGATCTGATGAGGACATCACTGACGCTGTACTGAAGATCTTCGATATGAGACCGAAAGCCATCATCGATCAACTGCAATTGCTGCGGCCAATATACCGTAAAACGGCTGCCTACGGTCATTTTGGCCGAGAAGATCCAGATTTCCTGTGGGAACGCACTGACAAAACTGAAGAGCTTAAGAAAGCGCTCCTAGACTAAGAACAGAAACATGTTTCTGCTTAGGAAACATGATTAACCACGACGACTGATTAGACGTTCTTAATCTAAGGAAAATTCCCTAGTGAAGGTCGACGCTTATCGCCAAACCATACTATAATTCCATCAAGATGGCAGCAAAATCGGTTGTACTTATACTCGTAGTCTTCTCGTTCGTTACCTACTTGGCCACGCTTATCCTAGGGCCAGTTCTGTTCTATTCAACCTCAGACGGTCTAAAGGTGGCAGCTCGAAGTATTCACGCCATCCCGCTTGAAATTTTCATGGCTTTACCCGTAGACGTCCCGATTCGAGTTACGATGGGAGCGCTCTTCGGGGGCTTGGTGATTATTTTCTGTCTGTGTGTAGCCCTTGCATGGAAAGATCGAGGCGGTTTCATCTCTTCCTTGAAAGGGGCGGTAACCAATCCGATCTCTTTCGCGAAGACAAACTTTCTCTTTATGATGCCCCTAGCTGCTACTGCTTTACTCTACGCTAGCGTAATAATCGATCAGTTCCAACAAAGCCAGGGAGTTCAAACCGGTAGCCTCTCATTTCCTCCTCAAACGAGCCCATATGTAATACTTATCAATCTAGCATTCGCCCCGGTGAACGAAGAAATTGCATTTCGCATAACGTCAATCGGGATTCCGGTGGGACTCTTTCTGATCTTTCTTTATCGTCATGATCCGAAGGTTTCATCCGCAAAACAGAGATTCAAAGTGCTCCTACTCTCCATGTTGAGCCCCGAACAAGCTAAAGCGAGATTAGGCCATTCGAATGTGGAAACCAAGGGAATATTCCGCGGCATCAGCCCATTCGAGTGGCTGCTGATTCTTGCGACGTCCTTTGCTTTCGGCGCGGCCCATTACCTCCTTGGTGGTGGCTGGCAGATCGGTAAGATTTCAACCGCATTCTTGGCGGGATTCGTATTCGCGTTAATGTTCGTGAGCTATGGGGCGTACGCTGCGATTCTCATGCATTGGTTCTTTGACTATTATTTCACGGTACTCGATCTCGCAGACTCAACTTACGGTGGAATATTCCACTCATTTGCGAATGTAGTTGAATTAACAAATCTTGTGGCGGGCGCAATCATCGTAGTAGTCATTCTCCTATACTGGGCTGTGAAATTAGCTGATTACCTCACGTTAAGAGCATCCGGAATGAACTTCCGTTCGGAAGATTCAGCCTGATTCAACAGCTTTATACAACAATTGCTTCGAATCGGCTCGGTAACGATTAAACACTATAACTCTGAGAAAATCAATGGATGCTTCCTCTCTATGGATTAGTGTGAGAATCAATGAGTCTACCAGAAGGAAAGTCATCGACCGAATTCGTTCCACGAATAAGTGACAAACGGTGGGATCATCACTTAGAGAACCGAATCTTCGGGGTTTGGGAGCAAGAAAAAACTTATCGCTTCAAACCAAAGAAAGGATCGAAACCTTTCGTAATAGATACCCCTCCTCCATACCCTTCGGGAACTTGGCATATTGGTGCCGTGGCTCAGTATTCGCAGATCGATATGATCGCAAGAAGTAGCAGAATGTTCGGAAACCAGGTTCTCTTTCCAATCGGCATGGATCGGAACGGCCTACCTGTTGAAATTTACACTGAAAAATTATTCAAGATTAGAATGCGCGAGACAACCCGAGAGAGATTCATTGAACTCTGCAACAGCGCGCTTAATGATCTTGAGAGTAAAATGCTTGAGACGATGAAACGAATTGGTTTGAGCGGGGACTACCATTCAATTTATCGTACTGACAGTGTAGAATACCGCAAATTAACCCAAGCTACCTTTATTCAACTCTGGAAAGAGGGTCTGATCTACGAAGCAACGCGCCCAAACAATTACTGCCATGTCTGCGGAACCACAATCGCTGATGCAGAAGTCGAATACAAGGAACTGCCTACGCGATTAGCGTACATCTTCTTCAAAGTCAAGGAGACTGGAGAGAATATTACCATCGCAACAACTCGACCCGAACTGATTTGCAGTTGCCAACTAATTATCGTGAACTCAACTGACGAACGCTACCTCTCAGTGCAAGGTAAACACGCGATACTGCCGATTTATGGAAGGGAAGTGGAAATAAAGCCCCACCCGAGCGCGAAACTGGAATTTGGAAGTGGAGCGGTTATGATTTGCAGTTATGGAGATTACACTGATGTTCTGCTCTTCCGAGAGCTTGGGCTAACCGAGATTATTGCAACCGACCAATACGGTAGACTAACTGAGGCTGCAGGACCGTATCAGCATTTGAGCACTTCGGAGGCTAGAAAGAAAATCATCACAGATCTCGAGGCGCAAGGTCTCGTAGCGAAACTTGAAAATATCAATCATCGCACTCCCATTTGCTCGAGAAGCGCGACACCGATCGAAATCATTCCGATGCGAGAATATTACCTGAAACAGCTCGAATTCTTGCCGCAATTGAAATTGCTGGCACAGAAAATCCAATTCCATCCAGATAGCAACCGCCAGATTCTGCTCGACTGGATGGATTCCATAGCTATCGATTGGCCTATATCACGTCGGCGAGTGTACGCGACTGAAATTCCTGTCTGGTATTGCGCAGGATGCAGAGAACCATTCATTCCGCCAGCAGGAGAATACTACCGTCCATGGAGAGACTCGCCTCCGATACAAGAATGTCCGCGTTGTAAACACAAAGAATTCGAAGGCGACACGAGAACTTTCGACACTTGGATGGATTCAAGCATCTCTGCTCTTTACGTCACAGGTTATTCGAAGGATCATAAATTCTTCAAGCATGCTTACCCCGCGGCAATTCGGCCACAAGGGAAAGATATTGTGAGAACATGGCTGCATTACTCGATTCTGAGATGTTTCCAGTTAACTGGAAAAGCTCCGTTTACGGACGCGTGGGTTGCAGGACTAGGGATGGACGAACAAGGGCAAGCGATGCACAAGAGCAAAGGCAACGTCATCGACCCGATACCAATACTGGAAAGGTACGGCGCTGACGCTTTCCGATTCTGGAGCGCTTCTGAAGCCACTCACGGTTCGGACTTTAGATGTTCAGAAGCTAGGATTGCTGGGGCACATAAGTTTCTTACGAAGCTATGGAACCTTTCACGTTTCATCTCATCCTTTCCACAAGCCAAAGCCAATAAGCTCTTCCCAAGTGACAAATGGATACTTGCCGAACTGGCTTCACTGGTAGATCGAAGCATTGAGGGATATCGAGAATTTGACTTCTTCGTTCCTGCGAATGAACTTCGTGACTTCGTTTGGGAAACTTTCGCGTCGCATTACGTTGAAATGGCAAAACCACGCGCCTACGGACAAGGTTTCACGAAGCAACAGCAGAAAGCGGCGTGGTATACTCTTCACACCGTCCTG
>DASQZS010000085.1:0-6939 GCA_035638535.1 Candidatus Acidiferrum sp. | reverse complement strand
CTTAAAACATCGAATTTGAGCACAAGCCGCTTCTGAGTTAATAAGACGCCAAGAGAGTTACAGCCACTTTCTAACTCTAAAATGGTCGGCTATACCTTATACTTAAAGCGACAAGAAATGGAACGTTTCTATCTCAGTCTGGATTTCTGTATCCGCCCTCGCTTCAACTGGACAGTTGCTTCTGCTCAGTTGAATCTACGTCATGAGTGCAAATCAGGCAATGCAAGTCTCGAAGGCGTCGCTATGACAAGGTCGTTATCCATCTCCAGTCTCCGGTCTTCGATAAAAGAATGAAAATTCGATCACTGTAGTGAGTCAAGTTGAGACGCAGGCAAATCCTGGTAGTTGGGTATAACAGCGACGCGTGCACCGAAAATGCGTTGAAAGCCGCGTATGAGGTTGGATTAGAAATTGCTCGAGCATCGTTCTCATCACAGGAGGATTAGGGGGTGTGATGCAAGCTGCAAGTCGCGGCGCTAAAGAAGGCGGAGGTTTAGTGGTAGGGATCATTCCTCACGGTGACAAAACCGAAGCAAATTCGTTCTGCGACGTAGTTATAGCGACGGGAATTGGTTATGCAAGAGACTTTGTCACAGCTTCGTCGGCCGACGCCGTAATAGTAGTAGGCGGTGGAGCCGGTACACTGATTGAAGTGGCCGCAGCCTACCCGAAACACATTCCAATTATCGCCGTGAAGGGCACTGGGGGAGTGGCAGATCAATATGGCAATGGATACATAGATGACCGCCAAACCGAACGCGTAATCCTTGCCGAATCTCCGATCGAAGCGGTGAAAGTCGCCATCAACTCTAATCGACCATTGCAAGAATATTAGATACCCCTCCCACAATCAAATCATGCAATTTCGGTACGAACGGGCACCCGATGTATCCGAAATGGTTTCCAGGATAATCGAAAAGTTAGCCTTTACACACATACCGAAAAATCGAGTATACTGCTATAGAAGTTACGGTTCCAAAGCATCCCACGTGATAGCACGAATACATTCCCTACCACGGATCTGGCAACAGGCTCTAAGCGAACCCCCCTACTACGCAGTCGAAGTCCTATCAGAGCAGTATGACGCGCTGCCATTAGAGGAGAAGGAGAAAACGTTGATCCACGAACTCCTACATATCCCGAATAGTTTCGGAGGAGGGTTCCGACACCACAAAAATTGGGTTACAAGACGAAGAGTAGAGTCACTATACTTGGTCCTTAGAAGAAACTCAAATTAAGATCTCAGCCTTCGCTTGCGCGCTACCTTAACGCTAAACAGTCCTAAGCTCAGAACCGCTGCGACAACTACCCCCATCTGTGAAAACTCAGGAATAGGAACGCCAATTTGGAGATACGTTGCTTGGCTTCCTGGACTAGGAGGCGCACCTACGATCAATCCGAATTGCGAGACTATGAATATCGAGTTCAAGTTCGGGTTTCCTACTAACGGCGGCGAAGGGAAGTACGGATACCAGCTAACCCCGTTCCATTGCTCAATCGTACCCGAATCCCCAACCGCCCATGCATTCTCGGAACTAGTCTGAGCTACCGAATTCAGATTGGAGGATGAGAAACCTGAAACAGGGCTCCACACGTTACCGTTAAAGTGCAGAATCGTACCGCCGGATCCTACTATCCAACCGTGAGTCGAATCTAACATGGAGACACAGCGCAGGTTAGCACTGCTCATACTTGGGAAGATGGTCCATAAACCAGATTGGTAACGGAGAATCGTTCCGCCATCACCAGCAATCCAACCATCCGAACCTCCTGGAAGCATGAATACGCTTCGAAGGGTGGCCGAGACTGGCGACGATACCAACGACCATGAGCCACCTGAATCTTGTAAAATTACACCGTTATCACCAACCGCCCAACCATTACTTGAGTCGACCATGAAAACCGAACGTAACACATAGCCTCCAGGAGGAGCAGGAACCTGAGTCCAGCCCCCACCAGTATAGTGGATGATGACTGGAGTCATTCCAATTCCTCCCACGGCCCACCCCTCAGATGGACCAATCATGAACACCGAATAGAAATCCGTGATAGTCGCTGAGACGGTTGACGTTATGAAACCGTTACCACTCCATTGTGCAACCACGTTCGATCCAGTACCCGAACCACAACCCCCAGTTGAACATCCCACCGCCCAGCCATCGGATGAATCGGACAGGAATACCGACTGCAAGGTAGACTGTGGCACTCCGACTGGTTGTTGTTGAGAAGTCAAAGCGATGATTGTTCCAACATCGCCAACAGCCCAACCCGATCCACCTGAAAAGTAAACCGAGTTAAGGTTCTGATTTGTAGCAGCAAAATTCGGTGATTGCTGTGTCCAAGCCCCATCTGAATAGTGAAGAACAGCACCCGCGGAACCCACCGCCCATCCCTCGTTCTGACTCACCATAAAGATTGATCTCAAATCTTGAGAAGTCGCGCCAGGAGACACAGGGCCACTCCATGTACCTGAAAGGTAGTGGTAGATTGCGCCGCTATCTCCCACCGCCCATCCTTCGGTTGAGCTTATCATGAATACTGAGTTCAACTTGGAGCCCACGTTCGTGTATGGTGTCCAGCCACCTGTGAAACGATAGACCACCCCACCCGTTCCAACAGCCCAACCGTCAGTCGACGAGAGCATAAATATGGAATTCAGCCCCGCCGACGCAGTGGAAACCAAACTCCAACCCCCGCCTAGGTTTGGAACTCCCGACCAATGCCAGATTCCACCGGTTACGCCATCCACCGCCCATGCATCCGTCGAACTTAGCTCGAAAACAGAAGAAAGCATCTGTGCACCTGAAAGACCTGTGGCGATAACCGACCAGCCCGCACCGCCCCAGTAAACAGCAGCTCCTGTTCCTCCACTGCCGCCTACCGCGAAACCTGAATTCGCATTCTCTGACCCAACAGGACCGAAGGAAACACCGAACAAGTCTGAAGTAGTGCCTGAAGGAACAATATTCCATGATGTGCCATCATAGTGAACAATGTTCCCAGAACCTCCTACCGCCCAACCGTTATTCTGGCTTGACAACACAACCCCGTTTAAGTTGCTATTAGTTGGCGGAGAAGCAGAAATATGAACGGGCAGAGCGACTAACAGAAGCAGCAAAACTATGGCTGCTATAAATCCGGAGACTAGCTTGCTAAACATTCTTTCAACCGACTTGTCATCTTTTGCCGCCTTTCTAATTATTCATATTGATGTACGCATTCGTTAGCTCAGATGCTTTCTATGACCGATCGATTCAGCATTACAAATGTAAATGCAAGAGAAATCCTCGATTCACGAGGAAATCCTACCGTCGAAGCAATCCTCAACGCCGAGAATGAATGGGCAAGCGCCTCAGTACCCTCAGGGGCATCTACAGGAATACATGAGGCCATCGAACTCCGCGACAAAGACCCGAAGAGATACTTGGGTCTCGGCGTATTGAAAGCCGTTCACAACATCGAACAAACCATAGCCCCCAAAATAGCAGGTTTCGACACAAGGAACCAACGCGGACTAGATGAGTTGATGATCAAGCTCGACGGAACACCGAATAAATCACGACTAGGCGCGAACTCAATCCTAGCGGTATCGCTGGCCGCGGCAAAACTTGCAGCCAAACTAGAAAATAAACCATTGTACGATTACTTGAGCGAAGGTAAAGGTCGAACTCTGCCAGTTCCAGTCATGAATGTAATTAACGGCGGAAAACACGCCGGCACCGGACTGAAAATTCAAGAATTCATGATCATACCAGCTGGCTCAAAGAACTTCAAAGAATCTCTTAGAACAGGATCAGAAATCTATCATACACTTAAACGAGTCATCCAAGCGAAATATGGAAGACAATCGGTCAACGTCGGAGACGAAGGCGGATTCGCCCCACCAATCACCAAAACCACTGACGCTCTAGAAATACTAACTCAAGGAATAACTGAAGCAGGATACAGCCCTGGAAAAGATGTCTTCGTAGGCTTTGACGCCGCATCATCCGAATTCTACGAAAACGGGAACTACAACATAGACGGCGAAACGAAGACCGCAGAGCAACTATCCGATTTCTACTTAGGATTACTGGAGAAGTTTCACATCAGATACATCGAAGACCCATTCCAAGAAGACGACTTTGAACACACTGCACAATTCACAAAGAAGGTTGGAAATAAATTAAGAGTGGTAGGCGACGACATCTTCGTCACCAACGTAACCCGGCTCAAAAGAGGAATCGATCTTGGCGCAGCGAACGCGCTGCTGCTCAAAGTAAACCAGATAGGAACATTGACGGAAGCTATCGATGCCGCAATACTCGCTATCGCAAACGACTACGCCGTAGTCACCAGCCATAGGTCCGGAGAAACCGAAGACACGACCATAGCCGATCTAGCGGTAGCCCTCAACTGTGGATACATAAAAACAGGGGCACCCTGCCGCGGAGAACGAACAGCAAAATACAACCAACTACTCCGAATTGAGGAACAACTATCAACAAATGCACTCTTCCCAAGCCTCAAATGATCAGGAATCCTTTTCCGCCCCCACACCCATCCATAGTACAGTTGAGAAAATTGGATGCATACGAATGCATTGCCACAAAACTCGATATCCGTGAGTTCGACTCGAAGAAAGTACCTTCCGACGTGAAACTGAAGGTACTAGAGGCCGCCAGGCTAACGGGAAGCGGAATGAACACCCAACACTGGCATTATCTCACGGTTCAAGACCCAGACAACCTCAAAAAATTGGCTGAAGCCGCAACCACAGGTCCATGGGTTGCCGGCGCAAACTTCGCAGTTGTAGTCTTCACCGATACCCAATACGGATTTCATTTAATCGACGCCGGTCGAGTAGCCCAGGACATGCAGATAGCTGCCTGGAACTTCGGAGTTGCTTCAGGATTGTACACAGGATTCAATCAGAAACTACTACGCAAAAATTTCTCTATCCCAGAAAACGTGTCCGCCAGTATCGCAATAGGATTCGGCTATCCGACCAGAAAAATAACCGGTAAGAAGAAACGTAAACCATTGCGCGAACTCGTCTACTTAGAAAAATACGGAAACCCATTCGATAAAGAAAAACTCGCATAGTGTTCTAAGGATGCCCTTCTCAAAGTCTGAACTGAAACGTTTCCTCGCCCAACCGCGCATGGCACACTTAGCCACCGTCTCTACTAGCGGAAAACCTCGAGTAAACCCAATCTGGTACGCATACGAAAACGGATGCTTCTACTTCACAACCCGAATGGGAAGAACAAAAGGCAAACACATCACCAAAAACCCGCACGTGGCATTGAGCATCGCAAACGAAACTTATCCGTACAAGGCCGTATGCGTATTTGGAACGGCAGAAGTGCTTCGAGAGGGTCGAGATGAGTGGCTAATGAAAATTGCTTCACGATATGGAAAGAAAGAAGCGAAAAAATGGTTCCCGGAAGTCATAACACAACCCGACCGGGTCGTCATAGTCATAAAACCCACTGGGATCCTAAGCTGGCATTATGGTCGCGGCGACGACAAACGCCAAAACAACGGCGAATCCATGTCTACCGACATCTAAACCGTGAATGACTAGCTCACGCGCCGTGAGATGAAAAATCTATCTACGGCGACGAAGTTAGGTTGAAGTAGTTTCCTGGACACGCCGCGCCATTCGAAGATGTATTCGCACCTTGATGAAGTGACCCCGTCACAGTAACCCATGATCCAATTGATGGATTTGAAGGATTCAAACTAGGCGGCAAATTGTGCAAAGCAAAGAATTGAGTAGCTGATGTCATCACATTACCCGCTGAGTTAGCTACAGGAACCTGCAACTCCAAGCATCCATTCGAACCTTCATACAAATAACCCGAGCATTGAATCGTGGAATTCTGGCTTGACTGGCAGGTAGTATAGTAGCAACCATTAGGCCCACATTGCGACAATGAACAGTTGCTTGATCCACAAAGCTGAGTGTATCCTGCTGCCAAAGAGCACCCATTTGGAGTGCAAACTTGGAATGAACAACCGTTAGCTCCGCAAGTCGGATAAACGCAACTATTCGACCCGCAATTCCGCGATGAACCTGGTCCTTGATACCATGGTCCGTGATACTGGCTTTGTGTGCTTGACATGTATTGATCCTGAGTAACCGACATTAAATGAGAACTAGCCGGACTGCTAACTCCTAAAACTAAACCAAGACTTCCAAGGAAGACCACTACTGCGATTATTGCGACGACCGACACGCTACTTCGACGATATGGTTGACTATTGTTCATAACAGAACCCTACAAATGGCACTATCTCGTTATATATATATAAAGTCAACTGATGTACAGCCATATGCATACTGCGTGCTGTAGTTACCTCCGAATTAGGGAATCGCTGACCTCCAAACATGATGTGCCTGATTAGGTCGCCAAACTATGTCTTGCAGAACTGTCTGAGAATGATCACGTCATAGCCATCTACAATATCGCAGTATTATTTTTAGAAACCTCCCTCAAAATCGCGAACGATAGACTATTATATTTTCAGTTTGTCGTTTGCTGATTGTGAGTCTGTGATGCGAGAAGATATGGAAGTTTTGCAAGGCGCCATTGATATGCACGCCCATACTGCGCCCGCTTTATTCAGAAGACCTATCGATGATTTGGAGCTTGCAAAAATCGCACGCGAATACGGAATGCACGGGTTCGTTTTGAAAGATCACGACTCAATGACATGTGGTCGCGCCTATTACGTCAAGAAGAATGTCCTCGGCATCGATCCAATCGGTGCTGTCGTGCTAAATCGCTCGGTGGGTGGAATTAATCCGTATGTTGTTCAAGCGGCCGTACATTACGGCGCTAGAGTAATCTGGATGCCTAGCAACCATTCAAAGTATCACGCGGACTTTTACGGAATATCAGATTACCCTCAGCTTGGTAGACCTAAGAAACAACTGAAAGGCGCAGGAGT
>DASQZS010000084.1:0-4129 GCA_035638535.1 Candidatus Acidiferrum sp. | reverse complement strand
AATCTGATGTGTTTGTAATGGAAAAAAGCACGGGTAACTCCTGCCCGAAATGTGGGGGTAGAAGTCTAAACATCTACTACGAAGATGGATGCGATATCCAACTCGGAGCTATGTGTGAAGCCTGTGGCCTCAAAGGATTCTTCATGAGTAACTCACTCGTCCCGGTACCGTTGGCGTGAGGAAGGATGTGAAATGGTTACCCAGATGTTTCGGAAGGGGGCTTTCGTATATCAATGTGAGTTTTGTGGATTTGCATATTCTGAGTTAGAGACTGCTGAATCTTGTGAAGAGTTCTGCGGAACGCGTGGCACATGCTCCTCCGACATAACTCGATATGCTGTGATTAGACCAGCAGTGCAAGTAATGCCAATTTCAGCATAGATGCAGTCTTCGCTAGCACGTGGGTTAAATTTCTGAGAACCAGTAGAACGAGTCGTGCAGTCCAGAAAGGTGTTCCTTGAGTCAATTGCTTCGTTCTTGATTCATTCGGAATAGTCGCGTGTAAGGTTTTACGTGAGTCGCGTTACTGAGCCTTTACAGGTTGTTGGATCGCTTTCTCGACAGTTAGATTCAGAACGACTTCGGCGACGTCTGTAGCATACTCTCCTATTCTGCGGAGGCTTTCAGAAATCAGAGTCATAGCTGATACTTCGTCAGCCGGCATCTTCTCCTTAAATAATCGCTCTACAAGCCTCGATTCGAGGCCAGACATCTTCTCCTTCTCCAGGAGAATGTTTTCCGCAAGATCGTAGTCCTGTGTATGCAAGGCTCGTAACGCGGTTTCCATCATTCTGGAGGAAAATTGTCCAAGCGAATTAATGTCTTTAAGAAGTGCCGGGTCGAGCTGACGGTCGAATACGAGGGCGTTTTGGGCTATTCGGCAGGCATGATCGGCTGAGCGCTCTACGCTCTTCGTAATGATCCTGTAACCGAGGCATTCTACTGGGGACGTAAGACCGATCTTTTCCAGTAGGGGCGGGTGCTGTACTGCCCACTTGAGTTGTCGTATGATGAAAAGACTGAACCTATCGATTTCATCATCTATTTTGATAACCTGAGCGGCCAGTTCTTTGTCGTTGCTAGTAAGCGCGAGAGTAGCGTCTTGTTGCATCGATGCCATAATGGAACTCATTCTGCGTAATGCGTCGGGAACGAGGAGCTGTGGGTAATTCAAGAGGACCTGAAGTGTGGCACTTCGAGACGACTCAGTGATCATCTCTGTTCCGACCAGCTTCTGTCTCGCCACATTCCGTATGCTATCTCGAACTCTCGCAGATAGTGTTCCGGATTTTGCTGTAATTTCAATAGTTGAGAATCCAATGACGTAAAGGGAAATTATCTTACGTGTGACTGCATCAGGATCAGCGTCGGATGGGAGAGCAATTTCGCAGCGCATTCGTTCCTCCGTCATCCCTCCTCCATCAAATGGTGCAAGAAGTAAACCTCGATTTTGTTGCCTACTAAACTCCACACGTCCACCTTTCTTAAGACCGGCCGCCTCGACCCAATGCTTGGGAATTGAGACGATATAGGATCCGCGACCTGTGACTTGGACGCGACGAACGTATCTATCCTCGTGAAGATATTCTTCATCCGCTTCCTGAGGTTGCGTGCGCTTTGTCATTTTCACGGTACTCAAGGTGATTCCCAACTTTTACGTATTCCTTTTCGTCGTCGTACTATATCTTGCTACCTGTTTCTATGTATGTAACTGAATCTCCAATGTAGCAAGCGTGATCCGCGATTCGCTCCAAATATCTGAGCACGAGTGTTGAGGCTAACGCGCATTTTATTGACGGAGATTTAGATAATGAGAGTTCCTTCACATACTGTGAGTACATTCGGTCCACCTGGTCGTCATCTTGTCGTATGGATTTTGAGAGTTTAATGTCTCGCGTCTTGAATGATTGGATACTCGTTTGAATCATCTTGATGACTTTGTCCCCAAGCTCACGCACGAGAGACTTGTCACATTGCGAAATGTCGCCGTAAAGCTCAAGGACCTGCGCGATATCGTAGGCGTATCTGCCGAAACGCGAGAACCCATTAGATATCTCGAGGCATGACACAATAAATCTAAGATCGCCAGCCACGGGTTGATATCTAGCTAGCAGCTCAACCGCGAGCTCATCAACCTCTGAGTCTAAAGTTGATAGTTTGTTTGATCGAGTGAATGCCTCTTGAGTAATTCGCTCTCCTTTCTCGTAGGCTAGTAACGCCTTCAAGACCGATTCCTGGGCCAGGCCGGCCATATCGGTTATGGCATTAGAGAGTCTCTCGAGGCCCATATCCATTAAGCGTGGCAATTGAATTCAACCGAACTTTCCGCTGATATATCGCTCGGTGAGTTCGTTTTGAGGATTGGAGAAGATTTGTTCGGTCGGACCGTATTCAACAAGCTTGCCCAGATAGATGAATCCTGTCATATCGGACACTCTGGCCGCCTGTTGCATGTTGTGCGTAACTACGACTACCGTGTACTTCGCTTTGAGTTGAGTTATGAGTTCCTCGATTTTTGCCGTGGCCATTGGATCGAGTGCTGAACATGGTTCGTCCATCAGCACAACTTCAGGGGAAACGGCTAGAGCGCGGGCGATGCAGAGTCGCTGTTGTTGGCCTCCAGACAGGCTTGCCCCAGATTCATGATGTAATCTATCGCCTACTTCTTCGAACAAAGCTGCCCCTCTAAGACTTTCTTCAACTCGAGATGCGATCAGTTTGTTATCTCTGACTCCGTTCAACTTTAGTCCAGCCGCAACGTTATCAAAAACAGACATCGTTGGAAATGGGTTTGGTCGTTGGAATACCATTCCAATTCGACGGCGTATCTGAACCGGATCTGCTTCAAGTATCTGGTCATCGTCAAGAATTATCTTCCCAGAGATCCATGCACCCGGTGTGACTTCATGCATACGATTTAGACAACGAATAAACGTAGATTTACCGCATCCCGATGGCCCAATTAACGCAGTAACATTATTTTCCTTAAATCCAACAGAAATCTTCTCGAGAACAGTTTTTTTTCCGAAACCAGCGCTGAGTTCCTCTACCTTCATCTTATCTTTCATTTCTTCCCACGATTTCCCAGCACTCAAGGTACCCTCTCTTTCACGGCTCCGAATGACATCTGTTAGTGTTTCGGAACTCAACATATAATTACCGTACGATCACCCGTACCGCAAGCTAGTTGAAGGTGAGTTATGCGAGTCGTATAGATCCACGTGTAAGATCGTGATTACTATAGTGATCTACTAAATACTCCATGAACGTGTGTAGAATTTTGATGACCATGTCAAAGGAACCGTCTAAGCAGAATAAAACACGCTATATCATTATTGCAGTTGTTATTATAGCGATCATCGCTGGCGCCGTGGCGTATCAATCCATGGCAAACTCCTCGAGCAGCTCGAGCGCCAGTCAATCGCAAACGATGATGAGCGTTTCATCCATCATGAGCTCAACAGAGATGACGAGTTCATCCGCGACTATGATGAGCGTCAGTAGTATAATGAGTTCGGCTACGTCCTCTCCCATGGCAGGAGGAACGATGCCTGCTACGTTGCCTACAGTAGCACTACTCGGGGCGGGGGCTACATTTCCTGCACCCCTGATCCAGACTTGGACTGTTCAGTTTAATCAAATGTATTCCGGCGTGACTATCAGCTATAACCCGATTGGTAGTGGTGGTGGGATTCAGCAAATCACGAGGAAGACTGTGGATTTTGGTGCTTCAGATGCTCCGTTGTCGAATTCTCAGCTTGCGGCTGCTCCAGGATTGGGATTGTTCCCTGAAACTCTTGGAGGCGTAGCCATAACGTACAATCTGGTTCCGTTCGGCCTAGCAAATGGCACTGTGCTCAACTTTACACCAAACGTAATCGTTGGAATCTATAATGGCACGATTACTCACTGGAATGATCCTGCAATCCAAGCAATCAACCCGGGAGTAACACTACCCACGAATCTTATCACGGCTGTGCACAGATCTGACGGTAGCGGAACAACATACGCGTTCACCAATTATCTTTCGGAGGTTAGCACTAACTGGGCAACTGAAGTCGGTTATGCGACTTCAGTTAAATGGCCAGTCGACATCGCGATGAATGCGAATGGAGTTGGAGCGAAGGGT
>DASQZS010000083.1:0-5674 GCA_035638535.1 Candidatus Acidiferrum sp. | reverse complement strand
TTTTTCTCTCCGCCACCTCATACCTCTCTCGAGTTGACAATATATGAGCTTCCATTCGCTCCTGAGCCAGACATTTGGCAGAGAAAACGACTTGGCAGCACTAAACAGATTTCGAGCGTGCTCGAGCGTGTAGGTATAGACTGATGCTTTCTAGTGCTTTATTCACGAGGAAGATGACACTGAATCAGAGTATTATACTAATTCAGTGCAGCCTGGTGCTGGGCAGGTTAAGTTGTTGATGCCGTTCGGACGATCTGGATGTTTTTCGTTATCGAGTCTCCCTTTACTGCCGAAGTGGTGATAGTTCTGTGACTCCTTGATGAATGCGTCCTTGCTAGAACCAGCATAACTGAACATAAACTTCGGATACTTTGGCGCTAAGTGTTTCTTGAGTTCAACGTTGAGATCAATATCGGACCTTCCTACGTACCTAACATTGAAGCTGCCATCCGCCCGCACCGTGCCAAGCACATAGCTCCCTATTCTAGGTAGGACTTTAGCATCGATCTCTACAGAAGTAAAATCGAACGGACCTTCGACACCAAGGGATCCCAAGGAAGAACACAGAGAACATTCTTGAACACAAAATAAAACCTTTCCAACGTTATTTGATGGACAACTGTGATCTAGTTCTTAGTTGTCTCAAAGAGAAATCGGTAGCAGGCTGAGGGAATAAGACATCGACCAGCCCCATCTTGAAGATAATACGCTTAGTTGTACCTCAGTGTACTGGTGCAATTATCAGATCATGGTCTGATCAGTTTTCGGAAGAATCTGTCAATTAGCCTTCTAGGACTTCCAACCTTATTTGTAAAGCGTAGTGCTTCGGAAAAGTTCTCGAACTTGAACACACGTCCAAGCATCTTGAAATTATCTACTTCAATGACCTGCCACTCAGGTACTTGAGTGTGATGTTCGACGAGCTCAGCATTTGGCTCCGCGATCGTCGTCTTCATGGAGCCCACATGCCAACCTTCTCGATAAGATTTTCACGAATGGAAGTTCGGATAGGGTGGCTAGTTGTTCAATTGGTTGAATATGACTTTGGGATTCTGCAACGCCGCTTGATAGAGTCCTTGGGCTTCGCCTATGATTATCTCTTCCTTGTCTTCCTTCATGCCTTCTATGATCGCTGCGGCTACCTCCTGCGGGCTGATTCCTCGGTGCGCCTCTGTCTGTTGGCCAGCGAAGTTTCGGTCAAGCTCGGTGTTAGTGGCCGGCGGCGCCGCCTCAAACACTCGGACGGATGTGTCTAGAAGTTGATAGCGAAGCGAGAGGGTGAAGGAGTGAATCGCGGCTTTCGTTGCGCAGTAAATTGGCATCATTGCTATCGGCACAAATGCCAGCCCCGAGGAGATGTTCACGATAGCCGCCGCCTTTCTCTTCAAGAGTCTTGGTGTGAAGAGTGCGCAGAGGCGTATGGTTGCGGCGAGGTTTATGCTTACTTCGTCGTCTTTGGAGGATGGAGGTTTAGTTATTATTGGAGATGTGAAGTTCATCTGTCGCTGGATTCCGGCATTATTAATCAATATGCTGAGGTCCGGAAAATGTGCTGTAGTCCAACGGAGCAGACTTCTCCTCTCTGATTCAACGGAAACGTCACATTGCCTGATGTGAACGGTAGGCAGTTTGTGTTTTGCTATCTGCAGTTTACTCTTACGTCGTCCGCACACAATCACCACACTCCCCGCGGCGACAAACTTTTCCGCCAAAGCAAATCCTATACCAGTTGCGCCTCCAGTGATCAAAACCGAATTTTTGCCAGCGTCCAATCCCAGCGACCAACCTACCGATCTTTTACGGGGGCTTAGGAGCTCTGTTTAATGAACAGAAAGCTCCTTCCCAGATCACAAACGAGGTTATGGGGAGATCGAAGAGACGCTGATCGAGTTGATTGGACAGTCTGCGCCATTCGGATATCCTTGCGCTCCGCTCTGGTTTACTGATAGTTGTCCCGACACAGTGACCCACGCTCCAGAATGGTGGGCTGATGAACTCGGCATATTGGTAAGGGTGTAATACTGGTACACTTGCTGCGAGTAAGGACCGTTTATTGGAATTACCAATTCTGTACAACCGTGGTGACCCAAGTATATGTAGCCGGAGCATGTAGTCGTGTTATTGGATCCGGATGTCGTAACCTGACATTGTGATACGGGTTGATTTGCATAGTTGCAGTATGTACTCTGAAAGCAACCGTACGGTGACTGATTAGCGTTATAGCAGTTCTCGCCATTGTAGCAGCTTGGAACGTTGTAATACGGATTCCAGTTACTTGAGTAATTGCTTGGATTAACTTGTACCGTTTCAGTCTGTACTGCCAGCTGCGATCCGTTGTATTGGCCGTTAAGATTAATCGGACCGTATTGACCGCCACCGTAAACGGTAACTGAAATCTGCAGGGCATGGCCTAGCACTGATGGTGGAAGCGAGAAGGTAAGTCGCCCATAGTAGTTAGTGTTACTAGTGCTGTAGGGCAATACTGCGCTTACCGAACCAAGGTTAAGAGAAGTTGAACTATCAACCGCGGAACCCACAGCAAGCAGAGAAGTGGATGAGGTATTGCTGAACGGACATGTCACTGTCACAGGCACTGACAAACCAATATTCTGGTTAACGAACTCGTTCCCCGGAATGATTAGCGCCGTGTTGAACGAGTAAGTGAGTTGTGCCGTACACGCGGTTGAAGTGCTTTGAGAAGCAACTAAAGGCGCAGCTCCTGAAAACGCCGCAACAGCCAAAATTACTATAATCCCGATAATAGAATATTCCGTAAGTTTCTGCATATCAACCGCAACTTAGCCTATCATCTTCACACATATAACCTTACAATCGTATATATCTATCCAACTAAGCGGCTCTATTTATATACTTCATGATCTTGAGTGATTCAACTATGTCAGTACGTACGTATCGATTTGGAAAACATCCACCGCAGCAAGACTACCGTACACTTCGCTTGGAGGACTATTTGACCCCTGCACTTGCACCGCCTCCTGCCTCATACAATGTTCTGGGTGAAGTCTACCAGCAACTCGGTTTGTCAGACCCTACCGTGTTGTTCCCAATGGATGGCAACGATACCTATGGAGACTGCACTATTGCTGCTATGGCCCATGCGGTCACGACCTATTGTGGCTTGGTTGGCACGCGGAATATCATGGCTAACCGAGATGTGGTTAAGTTGTACTTGCATCTAACAGGCGGATTAGACTCTGGCCTAAATGAGCTTAAGGTGCTGAATTACTGGCAGAGTAACCCAGTTTCCGGAGACAAGATTTTGGCTTTCGCTAAAATCGACATGAAGAATCACACGCACATCCAACAGGCAATTCAACTGTTTGGAGGCATCTACTTGGGATTTCAGGTGCAACAGAAGTGTATTCAGCAGTTTGACGCTCGTCAACCTTGGACTCCGGGACCGTTGACCAAGGATGGTCACGCGGTATATGTCGTCGCATACGATTCGACCGGGGTGACCGTCCTCACATGGGGAAATACTCAGCAAGGAACTTGGGCGTGGTGGGACAAATGTGTTGACGAGGCCTATGCAATCCTTCCTCCGCAAGCGGAGCAACCTAACTTTGCGCCAGGATTCGACTTCGCCCAACTTCAATCAGATTTGGCGGCTGTAGCGAACTAAATTAAACGCAAATGTGGATATTTCTCCATCCATACACTCCATCATATGTG
Organism: Candidatus Acidiferrum sp.; assembly: GCA_035638535.1. Lineage (GTDB taxonomy): Archaea > Thermoproteota > Bathyarchaeia > 40CM-2-53-6 > 40CM-2-53-6 > FEN-987. Next base: position 1,981 of record DASQZS010000083.1, on the reverse strand, counting down.
AGAGGAACAACGTGTTATGTTAGATAGGCTAAGTTAACCTGTGGAAGGCAAATCAGCGAACTTTGAATTTGCGATGACACTGCATCACGGTTTCAAATCGAAAACAGGGGGTAACGCTGGTTGTTTGGATGTACTAGGTAGATTCTTTTGATGATTTCTCCGTACTTCGCTCTTGTGTTTTCGGCCCAATTCTTTTATGTTCGATATTGAAGTCGTCAGCATGTGGTGCGGATTGTGAAGCTATTCACTGTTGGACCGGTGGCCTGCTATCCCGAAGTGCTTGAAGCCATGGGGCGGCAGATGCTAAGCCATCGGAGCAAAGAGTACCTTACGATGCATTATGAAACCGTTCGACTTCTACAGGATTTTGTTTCGACGAAAAACGAGGTCTTCCTGTTCAGTAGTACTGGGACAGGTTTCATGGAAGCGTCGGTGAGGAACTGTGTGAGGAAGAAGATGCTGTGCTGCATAAACGGAAGCTTCGGCGAACGCTTCGCTGAAGTCGCAGAATCCAATGGGATAACGCTCGTGAAGCTAGCCCCACCACTCGGCCAGCCCATATCGGCAGAGGAGTTGGATGGGGTGTTGAGGGAGAACCCTGATGTTGAGGCCGTAGCTATCACTCACAATGAGACGAGCGTCGGCCTCATCAACCCTTTAAAAGAACTAGCCGCCACCGTCAAGAAACATGGAAAGCTACTGTTCGTGGACGCCGTCAGTTCAATGGGCGGCACCGACATCAACGTGGACGAATTGGGAATTGATGTTTGCTTTTCAAGCTCACAGAAATGCTTCGGCGTCCCCCCCGGTTTGGGCATGGGAAGCGTAAGCGAACAAGCGCTGAACCTCTCCGCGACGGCTACGAACAAGGGATGGTACTTCGACTTCAAAGTTTGGGAAGAAGACCAGAAGAAAGGCCATGGTACTCCAGTCACCTCAGTCATACCACAAATCGCCGGTCTCAATACCGCGCTGAAAATGATTCAACGGAACGGCGGAAAGAAATGGTATTTCGAATTGTACAGCGAACGAAACCGGAAGATTAGAGAAGGGATCGAGAAGATCGGCCTATCCACCTTCACACAGAAAGGCTCCGAGAGCCCCACGGTGAACTGTATCAACGCACCAAAAACCATGGAAGGAAGTGTCGTTTATGAGAGGATGCGTCAAAATGGGTTCGAGCTGGCGGAAGGATATGGGCAGGTCAAGAAGAAAACCTTCAGGATCGGAAACATGGGTTACATGGAAATGGTCGACATCGACCTCATGCTCAAAACTCTACGCAATGTGATATCATCTCAATGAGCAGGCCGTCTAGGATCGTAGTTCGTTCATTATTCTTTTTACGAGGGGGTGCGCACCAGCAGACGTGCATACACGAAAGTCGCGGTTGTAATTTGCAAGGTTAATCTTTAATCGCTCAGCTGAGGCTTACGGTGTTATCACTACAAGCATTCCGATTTCAAGAACGGTTCTGAAACAAATGTACTAAATGTTGGCTTCAAAGGATTGTTGTACCGTGAGATCGCAAGATGAGACTTCTGATAGCGGATAAGCTCCCTGGAGAGCACGTCCAAAGACTCCAAAGGATCGTAGAAGAAGTTGAGTATGCGCCAGATCTCACAGCAGTGACATTGGCTGATCACGTATCCAACATCAACGTGCTGGTTGTGAAAGGGACGAAAGTTCATTCCGATGTTATCGAGAGAGCAAATGCTTTGGAACTTATTGTTCGATCTGGAGCGGGTACTGAGAATATTGATATGCAAGCAGCCTCGGCCCGCGGCATCTACGTAACCAACTGCCCTGACAAGAACTCGACTGCGGTCGCTGAGTTGACTATCGGGTTACTATTGGCCGTAGATAGGAGAATACCCTATCAGACAGCCTCTCTCGCAGATGGCAGATGGGATAAGACAGGATTTGGCAAAGCTGACGGATTAAATGGCAAGATTTTCGGCGTCATTGGCACAGGCGCGAT
>DASQZS010000082.1:0-4663 GCA_035638535.1 Candidatus Acidiferrum sp. | reverse complement strand
GGTGTGAATCTTTGCCTTCCCAGCGGCTGACGTTTGTACGTGATGCAACTGGATTAGTTCGCGAATTCGGGCTGTTCACGGTTGTCGCGATCAATCTTCTTTTAGCATCTCCCTTTAATGGATACACACTCGCGAGTATATCGATCGCCACGCTTTTTCCGGGAGCAAACATTTATCTCGTTTTCATTTTCGGAGGTATCCTCGCCGTCTTCAATGGTCTCGTTTATGCTTTGCTGGCCACAGCCATGCCTAGGGCAGGCGGTGATTACGTTTACAACGGCCGCATTCTCCACCCAGCAATAGGATTCATGTCGAACTGGGGATTGACTTGGTCTCAGTTTGTTGCCTTAGCCTTCACTGCAGCGGCTGCCGTCACGTTTAGTATTGCAAATGCGTTCGGCGTAATTGGTTACATAACGTCAAATTCTGGTCTCACAAATGTGGCGACTTCATTTTCTGTTCCGCTAAACGTTTTCATTGCAGGAACGATCTTTCTATTCGCGACGGGAATACTTGTCTTCTTGCCGACAAGGATTCTTGGAAAAATTTTCGCGGGCGGACTTGTTCTGTTAATTGTCTCGTATATTCCTACACTCGCTGTTTTGTTCACAGCCACCCACGACCAGTTCGTGCAGGTTTTCAACGCATTCCTATCAAAGACAGCCAACATACCGAACGGTTATAATTATATCATCTCGACTGCTGCGAATCTTGGTTATGCCCCTGGTCCGTGGCTACTCCAGTCACTCCTTGCTTTACCTGTAGCATACTTCTTCTATGCTGGCTTCAATTTTTCAAGTTACGTAGGTGGCGAAGTGAAAGGTGCGGAAAAGAATCAAATGCGAGGCATCATGATCGCACTTGTATTTTGCATGGTCTTCTATATTGCCACATTAGGGCAACTGCTGAATGTCATCGGTTCCAAATTTAACGACTCTATAGCTTTTCTCAGTGCCAATTACCCAAACAAATACCCACTACCGGTCCCGCCCTCTGGTAACTTTTTCATCGGTCTACTGGCAGGAACAAATGTTCCTCTGAATCTTGTGATCCAAGGCAGCTACTTTGTATCGAGTTACTTGATCATGCCCGGCGCCATTTTGATATGTGTCAGGAATCTGTTTTCTTGGTCGTTTGATCGTGTTATTCCTTCAAAATTCGCGGCTGTAAGTACGGGTGGATCTCCATGGGTCGCAACTATTGCGACTCTTGCTGCTGGAGAGGTACTCTTAGCTCTCTACGTGCTGACTTCAATATTCACTCTTCTGATTAACTACATTGTTATATTTTCTGTTGCGTTCCTGATAACTGGATTTGCGGCCCTTGTTTTTCCTTTCCGCAGAAGAGACCTGTTCGATTCTTCACCAACAATTGCGCAAAGGAAGATCGTGGGTATTCCAATAATCAGTATCGCTGGTATTGGCAACATCATCCTTTTCCTAGTAATTCTCTACTCTTCGATTCTGCTGCCTGCCTTCTCTGGACCGGTAGGGGTTGTGTCGATGGCATTCGTTATTGGAATCTACGCTACTGGTTTGATTGGATACTATGTGGCACGTGTTTACCGTAAGCGAGAAGGTATCGACATTCTTATGCTGAACCGGGAACTACCGCCCGAATAAACTGTGTCATGGTAGGTAATCTGCGGAAGGCAATCGCACACTAGTAGAGGAATTCGAATGGTTGAGAAACTTGCTATAGAAGGTGGCAAACCCGTTAGACGAAAACCACTTCCGGAGTATCATGCCGTAGTCGACGCTAGGGAAGTCAGAGCAGTAAACAAAGTCGTAAAATCGGATACTTGGCGGAGGGGACCCGTAGTCGAACAATATGAACGTGATCTCGAGAAATATTTTGGTGTAAAGCACGCCTTAGCTGTCTCCGATGGAACTGCTGCACTGCATATTCCTATGGCAGCTTTCGGTCTCGGCCCTGGCGATGAGATCATTACTTCACCTTACACATTTCTGGCCAGCGCCAGTGCAGCACTATATCAAAATGCTATTCCCACATTCGCTGACATTGATCCAAACTCCTACGATCTTGACCCAGCTAAGGCGGAGAAGGCTATTACTGACCGTACAAAAGGAATCGTAGTAGTCCACCTTGCCGGTCATCCAGCAGATATGGACGCGTTTTGTGAGATTGCGAAGAAGCGTAATCTCTGGATAATAGAAGACACTGCACAAGCAAGCGGAGCATCGTACAAGGACAGGCTGGCTGGGACGATTGGGAACGTAGGCACGTTCAGCACGGTTGATGGCAAGATCATGAGCACAGGCGAAGGAGGTTTCTGCCTTACGAATGATGACGATCTTGCAAAGAAAATGGGATCTATCCACAATTTCTACAGAGAACACGCTACAAGTAACGTTTACGAGTTCTATGGAATCGGCTACAATTACAGGATGACCGAGTTTCAAGCAGCAATCGGTAGGGAACAACTCAAGAAATTAGATCGAATGGTTCAGATCAGAAGACGCAATGCAGACTACTTGACAAAAGGTCTTCGAAAGATCGAGGGGGTATCGCCGCCGACCGAAGCGTCGGGCACTCGTCATGCATTTTACTATTATGCATTGAGAATTGACACTCAGAAGCTTCGCGTGAGTCGAGAACACTTCGAGAAAGCGTTGAATGCTGAGGGAATACCTATGAGCTCAAGCAAAGCCACTACTCTCATAAACCGGAGTCAATTATTCGCGAAGAAACTCGGTTACGGTGGAACTGAATATCCTTTCAGTCTACGAGAAGGTCTCGACTACAATACCCAATCGTTTCCGATCGCGGAGGCTGCCGACAGAGAGGTGTTCTGGCTTACTGATGCACTGCCGATCTTGACTCGTGATGACCTAGATGATGTAATCACAGCAGTTGAGAAAGTATCTTCCACCTTTCTCGGACGAACTGAGAAGCATTGAATCGACTGGATTATACTCAAAACTCAAGTCCACGACAATCGGATACACCGAATACTGAATGCCGACCAGGGTTCCGTAACTCAATTGTCACGGTCACCGTCGATAACGACGAGACTCATTACGCAAAGAACTTCTTGAAGGCTAAACATTGAGATCGGTCTATAACAAGTACAGAGTACTCTAGCTTTAGGTTGACGAAGTTGGTACATCCATTCAAATTCGGTTACGGGGTCGCCGTTGAACAACGTACTCCAACGAAATGTCTCGAGATGGCTTCGGATGCCGAGAAAGTAGGGTTCGATTCAGCGTGGTTCAGTGACCATTTTCATCCCTGGTTTGATACGAATGCCTGTGGTGGCTTTGCATGGGTTTGCATGGCTTCAGCAGCCGAAAGGACTCACAAAATCCATTATGGAACAGCGATCACATGCCCCATGTTCAGATATAACCCGGCAATCGTTGCTCAAGCATTCGCGACACTAGGCTCCATGTATCCCGGACGATTCTTCATTAGTGTTGGAACCGGTGAGGCCATGAACGAAGTTCCGGTAGGTTACGATTGGCCCGCTTTTCACGAAAGAATCGGTCGATTAGAAGAGGCGGTTAAAATCATGAAACTTCTTTGGACAAAAGAATGGGTGAACTTCAAAGGAGAATATTATACTCTAAGGAAAGCAAATCTGTACACGAAACCGGAAAAACCAATACCAATCTTCATAGCAGGAAACGGACCAAAGACTACGGAATTAGCTGGACGATACGGCGACGGATACCTAACTGGAATGCTACCAGAAGAATACTGCCAAAATGTAATCTTCCCTGCACTAAAGAAAGGAGCTAAGGAGGCAGGACGAGATTACGAAGGAATCGAAAAGGCAATCGAAATCAACGTTTCGTATTCTGATGATTACGAAAAAGCAATCGAATCCATGCGCTGCTGGGCTGGAACACTTTTCCCAGCCGTCTTCCAATACCCCATCTCCGACCCACGCGTCATCGAATCATATGCCGACTTGGTCGGAGACAAACAAATCGCAAACGCCGCCGTAATCGGAACCAAACCAGAAGACCACATAAAAGCAATAGAAAAGTACATTCGGCTTGGCTTCAGGAACGTGCATATCGGAAGCTCAAGCCCAGATGAACAGAAAACCCTCGAAATGTACGCCAAACACGTCATACCATACTTGAAATCAACATATTCATGAGATGTGGGTTCGTTATTTCAATCGTCACAAAACTAAACTATTACACTTAACAACTCACGAAAATGTTCGGGTAAACCTGGTTAACCTACAAGTAGCTTTCTAAATTTTCCTTGTTCAATGAGATTATGGCTTTTAGTGGTGGAATGAACGGATGCTTAGCTAACATCAGTTGTATGAAGGTTTCGTGATCTTCAAGTTTTGCGGAAACATGAGCGGTTCCATGCAGAATCCCGTCCATTCTGTGGTTGCGTGTCTGAAGATTCGTTACTATAATCAATACGTGCTGCCGTTCTGCTAATGCAACTAATGCTTTCATATCCCGTCGGAAAATTTCTAGCGACTCAACTTTTTCTTGTCTCTGAACATCCGGGTCGCAGTATAGTAGTGTAATGTCGGAGATTATTACTAGTTTAGCGTTGAACCGTTTCAATGCTTCTGGTAGTTTGTTGTTGATTAATGTGCTTAGTTGGTGGTATGTGAAGGCGCGGCTGATGTGAATTCGTTCATGCGTTTCTTCTGGATTGAGCTCGTGTC
>DASQZS010000081.1:0-2898 GCA_035638535.1 Candidatus Acidiferrum sp. | reverse complement strand
ATGAATTATTTCATTCTCGGAGAAAAAGCGCAAAGCGAAAAGAGCTTACAGACTATTGAAACCGTCGCTAAGGAAATTGGACAGTCGCTCTAACGGAGAATGCGCCTTTGTCTTCTTGGAAAATTTCATTCATACCCTACTATATGATCTCTAAGATGAAGTGGCAAGCCGCCAATCCAAGTGAAGCCATCAAAGTCCTAGCCGCTGCAGGCTATGATGGAGTCGAGTGGATGCTGCACTACCATTTCAACTCTCCTAACGAACTGAAAAGATTGGTCGACGAAACACGCGGGAATCATCTGCAGGTTTCGAACATAATGTGTTGGGAGGACCTTGTGACAACCAACGAGAATTCAAGAACCAACAGTGTCAGCACCCTTAAACAGTATCTGTCCGCGGCTCATGAAATGGCAATTCCTGTGATGAACGTCTTCACTGGACCGATGACGTGGATTCAGAATTTCGCGAAAATTGGTGACGATATTTCAGAAGAAGTCGCATGGGCAATTGTAACGGATGCGTTTAGCGAAATAGTTGACGCTGCAGAAAAAAATGACGTTATCGTAACTGTTGAAGCGGTTTTCGGCATGCTAGTTCACGATTATTACACGATGAAAGAATTTCTCGGATACTTTGACTCCAAGCATTTGGCAGTCAATCTTGATCCTTCACATTTAGCCCTCTATGGAAATGATCCTTCCTTCGCAGTGAGGAGATTAGGTAAACGCATACGGCACGTTCACGTGAAAGATTCGTTTGGCACACCTGGAACGCTCGGGAAAGACTTTGAGTTTCCAATTCTAGGAGAGGGAATGGTCGACTGGAAACGATTCTTCACTTGCCTGAGAGAAGTGGACTATGACGGATATCTTTCGCTTGAATTCGAAAACGACACATACCTCAGAAACGTTTGCAACGGAGATTGGACAAAAGTGGCTATAGAATCTAAGAAAAGGTTACATGGCTTTCTTGATGATTCATAGGCCTCGGTCGCAAACACGATAGGAGCGTTTCCTGTGGCTGCAGCTACCTTCACGTTAAATTTGTGGCTGCCTCGGAGTGTGTGTTAAATAGAAGTTTGCGAGCTTGGGTTTTTCACGTGCAGATGCCTTGTCAGTTTCGCATCTTATCAAGCGAGACAGTTACCATTACATGTGGAGCAAGAACCATCACCCTGTGCTCGAGATCGAGACAGGTGAGAAAGTTACATTTCAGGTCCAAGAAGTTACTTCATGTCAGTTGACGAAGACGAGTACAAGTGATGATGTTGCCAAACTTGACGGTACGAAGTTCTATCCACTCGCAGGTCCGATCAAGATCAGAGGCGCCGTACCTGGCGATGCCTTAGCAATCGACGTCCTGAAGATTGAAACTGCTGACTGGGGTTGGTCAGCAATTATTCCTGGATTGGGCACTCTAGAAGAATTCACAAAACCCTTCCTATGGACGTGGAAGTTGTCCAAGCGAAAGTGGCTGAAGTATCGAAAGGGTCTCCGCGTAAAATTCGACCCATTCTGCGGCGTGATGGGTGTGGCTCCTGCAAGTGAGGGCCTTACAGAGGTCATGCCTCCAGGAAATCATGGTGGCAATATGGATATACGCCATCTCACCGTCGGAAGCAGACTTATTCTTCCAGTATGGGCCGACGGTGCCTTATTCTCTGTAGGCGACGTTCATGCCTCACAGGGAGACGGCGAGGTATGCGTTACCGCAATCGAATGCTCTGGAGAAGTCACTCTTAGATTCAATTTAATCAAAAACGCACAACTTGATTCCCCCCGATTCTTCACAGCACCAAAAAGTGAGACGGGAAAATGCTATGTAACAACTGGAATTTCGCCGGATCTAATGGATGCCTGCCGAAAGGCTATTCGTCGAATGATAGATGACCTAACACGGAGTTCTGGTGTTAGCAGAGAGGAAGCGTATATTTTCTGTAGCGTGGCTGGTGACCTGAGGATACACGAAATCGTAGATCAACCCAACTGGGTAGTGGGATTCATGATCCCACTAGATTGTTTAGGTAGAGCAGCAGGAAAACGGTTACTCCGAATGAATGCGTGATGGTCTCCCATAACGCCAGCAAGCACTAGATTTTGCATCCTGTTACAACTTCTCCATGCATTGTCGTCGATTCACTTAGAGCAATGTTTCAAAACAAATTTACGATAATTCGAGAGCCGCACGCATCTCCAAAATGACAGTTCGCGTCTGATACGTTGATAGGTAAACATGACTAGACTTGAATGTGCCGCGGCGAGTCAGTATGTCGTATAGGGAAAGAGAACGAATCATAGTTACGGTTGCATTGTCCATAGTATTACTTGCCGCCACATTCACTATTGGAAATGTTTACGCATTTGTTGCAACACTTTCTGCAAGTACCATCACGAAGGGCACACCGTCCATCCGAGTTACTGCAACTGGCTTTGCGGGAGAAGGTTTCGTTAGAGTAGATGGAACCGCGTACAACGCACTTTACGCTAACACATTGTATGCCTGTGTTGACCCACTTTTTTATTCAAAAGTCTCGTTTGTATCATCAAACGGAAGCTTCTCGATGGCAATTCCCACTGCAACTCTTGCGATTGGAGATTACGGTGTCTATGTCAATAGTATCGGCCCAGCAGGTAGCGCCTGTCTTCATTTCACCGTGAGTTCCTAATTCTTTACCAGTTCGATTAGTCGATCTGCTTGCTGATTAGCGGCGGACTATTGAGAAAGTTTCCATCGAGATAGAAAGAGACTGGTTGAGGTTTTCTCGAAGCGTGAACATCGAACGTGGATGACGAGAAGTTTGTTTTGTAGTCTAACTGTAGACCACCCAAGGTATACTGGGCCGTGTAGCTCTCTGGGCCGTTTATGATTATTGGCGTGTGAACCGTAGCGCCATTCGAG
>DASQZS010000080.1:0-17759 GCA_035638535.1 Candidatus Acidiferrum sp. | reverse complement strand
CCATTGCTTTTTTTCGCCGATTTTTGCTCTCATTTTCCAGCGTAGTGTTTTTGGTGTGTTTTCGATGCGTGATTGTAACTCTTCAAGTCGTTGCCGTACAGTTTCCTGGTCGTTTGGTGGGAGTTGATAGTCGTTTAACGCTGTTAGTATATTGTTGATGTTGACGCTGAATGTTTTGTAGATTCCCCAGTCGTCGCGACTGAGTTGGGCTAGGTGGGTGGCGTTTATGGTTTCGGGGGCGTCTGTATCGCCGATTTTATGGTCGAGGATTAGAGCGATTATGTCTTTGTATTCTTTCTCGGTTATCTGTACGACTTGTAGTTTTGTAGCCAGCAGATCGGCTAGTGGAATGGTGGGTTTGTCCGCGGTTAGTCGTTCTCTGAGGTCGAATCGGTGCGCCATGTTGAATATGTCTAGGAAGATGTCCACGCGTCTTTCATTTTCGAGGTCGTTGAAGATTAGGCGTTTGTCTGCTGCCATTGCATTGAAGATTTCGCGGGGAGTGTATCCGAGTTTGGGGAAGAGTTTCTTGATGGTGCCAGCCTGTTTCTTCAGTCCCATGAAATCGATGTCGGCGTATCTTCGTTCTAGGTTGCGATGGGTTGCGGATGGGCTGTGAGAACGGATTGCCATGCCGCCAAATAATCTGAGTGTTACCCCCTGACGTTCGGCGTATTCTATAATTCGATGGGTTTCACTAACGATATCCGCGAGTGGTGTGGTTGCACTTTCGGCCACATTTGTTTCATCCTGGAACCGTGGTTCCGCGAACTGTTGATTGCCTGGGGAGTCCATTAGCTCATCATCCTCTTAGCTGCATTAGTAATGACTGCGACCGGGAGCATTCATTCCTATCATAATAATTTGGCGAACTAAATATTCCTACTGGAATTTGATTAATTCTCAACTTGTGTTACAAGCTTAACACATCAATCCAACTTCGAACAAGCTCCTACTCATTCTCCCAAAGACTGATCTTTCTGTATGGTGTTTTCAGGCCGTTTTCTGATGGAAGTGGAATAAGTAGAATAATCGTTAGATAACGAAAACTGAAACTTTCAGGTTGTGAGACTATGGCCGGCACAAAGCTAACTAGAAGTCCCGTGGAAAAGCTCGGCGTGAATCGCGAACAGAATGCTATCGTGACGCGTTCACAAGTGTTCATGCCAAGATCTTTCGTTGACAAAACAGTGGGATGGATAGCGGGCAACGAGATACTGTTAAGTAACCTCCTTCCCGACACAGCGGAGCTGGTACTTTTCCTTAGTCTCGCTGCATACTTCGTCATTCGATCGTATCTTGTAGCCCAGACGACGCTGTAACCGGCAAGTGTAGCGCGTTTGGTGGAGATCGATGAGACTTGTCAGTGCTTACGTTGACGCTTTATTGTAGCGAAGCAAACTGTGGTAGAAATTAAGACTCCGAAGAGTAGGTCGAGGCTGGAAAATTCGGGTATAACAAAGCCATGTGGTCCCATGGCCAGACCTATTCTTCCACCGGTACTCTGGCTGAAGCCGTCATAGTAGAGCATGAAACCATTGGCGGCTACGATTACACTAGGCTGCTCGACACCTGCAGAATCCCAACTGCCCGGAGCACCAGGGCTTAGGATAGGATTCAATGCGCTGCGCGTCCAATTGCCTCCGCCTGGTGAGCTTGCGAAGCCAATCTGAGGTAGCATGTAAGTTTGATTCGTACCCGTGTACCAGAGACCAAAATTGGTTCCGTCAAAGATTACGGAAGCAGAATAAACAGAGCCTGAATCCCAAGCCGTTGAGTTGGAAGAAGGTGTAATTGCGGGTGAGGGGTCCTTTGTCCAACTGATTCCATCATATGATGTTGCGGCGAGGATTCTAGCGACCGAATTTGGCTGCGGATAAGTCGTATTCCTTCCCGTATACCACATCCAATATTCGGTATTCAATTTGATAACGTACGGAGAAGCCATGTAGCTTTGATCAAGGCCAAAAGTGCTCCGTTTGAGAACTGGATTGCCCGCGTACTTAGTCCAAGAGATTCCGTCGTTCGATGTTGCCAAACCCACTGCACCACCACTTACGGTCGTGTTGCTGCCAACATACCACATCAGGAAAGCTGTGCCGTTCCAAATTACAGAACCTAAACTAACCCCACCACTATCCCAAGCCCCCAACCCTCCAGGTGATAATACTGGACTAGGATACTTGGTCCAGGTAAGCCCATCAGTAGAGTTCGCATAACCTATCGCGGCCACTCCCGCACTACCACCATTATACCACAGCCTGTAAACGGTGCCATTGAGCAGCACTCTGGGACTGACGACGTAGTCATTATCCCAACTTCCCGGAGTCGGAGCCAGCACAGGGTTACCTGAATACTTCACCCACTGCCCTCCTGTCGCATAACCAGCGGACGGTAAGAGCAAAATGACGGAGACAAGAAGCGCAAACTGCAACAACTTAACACTCAAACGCAAAATAACAATCCTCTCAACTATAGCATCTACAGTTCCTAGCTTTCTTATTATGGGTTCGCTATCCGTAGATAGTAGTCGTTCAAATCATAGGCTAGCGAGTGTTTCACGAATTTTTTCTACAAGTCTAATGTCATATTTATCCAAGATTAGGAAAACTATGCAGCCGTTAGCCTCGTAGAGGGCGGCCGTGCGATCGTTAAACCTCGCAATAATATAATTCACGTTACCGTAAAACTCGCGCAGTCGATCGATACTTCCCAGCATGAGAAAAGGTGATATGGAGACGAATTTTCGCATCAAATCGTCAGGGGCGTCATTTTTCGATTTATGACGAAATCCGCACTCCAAAATAGTGTTACTGCTATCTAGCACGGCCACGTAACTGACTGAACTATCCAACTTGAAAATTGCTTCACTAAGTCCTAACACGTTTGTGTCACCCAAAACTGGATGACTTTAGCGGCTAATGGCGAAGTATGGAACTTATTTTGTAGGAGGTAGCAGTTCGCGCCCGAACCATTCTCCGATCTGGATCCCGGGGATAGTTGAGTTTGATGTTTTGTCACGCCAGATTTTGGCGATTGGTGGTGTGAGGACTATTCGCTCTTCCTCCAACCGTGCTATATCGCCCTGGATCGAATCTACGAAATCCACGAGTTCGTTGATTGCTGACTTCGTTTCTTGCTCGCTACGTTTAGCAATTGGAGTTATTTTGACGATCAGGATGTTGCCTCCAATAATTTCTGCTTTTATTTTAGGCACATCGCTCGGTTCCCGCAACGTATACGCTTTCAGAAAGAGCGGCTGTTGAATGGACGGGTAGACCAGTGGGAATTTTTCAGACTCCGCCTCGGATGAACAAAGGGTTTTCGAAGACGGTGACAAAAACAAAAGCCTCCTGCAATTCTCTGCAGGAAATGAGTTAAACACAATTCTACCCAGTGGAACCAGGGGCTGTGAAGTAGAAACAATTGAAAGATTTGGGGTCGACCGGCGAGTAGGTTTGAAATAAAAAAGGAGGCGTGAGGAAGATGCTATGCTTTCCTTTCCCCTGTTTAGTAGTCTATTTCGTATTCTTGCCATTCTAGTGCCGGGTGGTATCCGTACCAAGGACTGTAGGCGTAGACGTAGGTTGGCATCCAAACTCTTTGCGTAAACATTACGTCTTCACCTCCTTTCTACAATCTCTTTTGTCACAGAGGTTGATCGTGCGCCACGCACAACAACCTCAAACATTCCTTCCACGTATGACGAGTTAATGTTAGGTAGCACAAGTCTACTCGCATGATGCCATTTCTACTTAGTTTTTTGTGATCTTTTGGAGGTTATTTAGGTCAACTTGAAGACGGCGTAGTTTGTCTAAGTAGTCCTCAGATTTTTCGAATTTTTGGCGACTAAATTGTTCGGTTGCTCCATTTCGTTTTTTGACGGTCACCATTACTCGACTCACCCCCTTTGATACAGTGTTGCAGGGTTGCGTTGGGCGGGCATTGGTGGAACAGAATTTAGGGAGAGATGCTCGCCCAGCTACCTGCAGCGTCCTGATCCGTATGGTTTTAGATCACTTAATGATAGGTGACAAAATTCTACTGGGCATAGCAGGTTTCTACAATTGCAACAGGGTTTAGCATATTCCTTCTAGGTGGAATTATGTTTACTTAGCCTGTGTCAAGATTTTAGGGTGGTGCAATCAGATGGGATTGTTCAAGCGTAATCGCAGTAACGGATCGGTTAGGGAGCTTGGTTACATACTCGCCTTAATCGGTGGAATTCTCATGATCCTGCTCAGCTTGGCCGGGATGCTGAACTTCGCGGTGAACATCCCATTCCACTCGCCTCTCCTAGGTTATTTTGGCGTGGGCGTAATTAGTTTGGTTTTGGGAATTGTTGCCTTGTATGGTGCGAAGAAGGTGAGCGTTTTGCTATGGGCGGTTGTGCTCATAATCATCGGATTCCTTGGCGGAGGAATTGGCGGGTTGCTTGTTCTACTGGGTGGAATCGTAGGTCTAATCTCAAGATACATCTAATGGCAACACGTCGTAAGGCAACGCGGGCAATTCTTTCTGACACAGTTGGTTTAATGTAACGTAAACCATTAGGCCAGACTTTATACCGAAATTCATCAGCAAGTCAACCCGGGTTAGTTGGCCGCTCCGACACAGGGAGGATCCCTCACAAGCGAGGATTTAGACCATGGCCAACTGCCACTTAAAATCAACTTGATCAATTATTCCAATACGGGTTTCTACTGGGTGGAACTATCCTTAACCTCTTTCAGGCACAGGGGATATCGAGGGGTTTAGTTGTTTCGCATCTTCCCTGAAACAACCGAGACTGAGAATCACTCAGTTCCGCTTATCGGACTTTATAGTTGCTTAATGTGTGATCGACAGTTTAGCGTGAAGCGCTCACTGAATTGGCATTATCGACAAGTACACAAAAATTCTCTCCCTGATTACTCGGTTGACTCAAAGATTGAAGGAGCGCAAGACCTGAGCTAAAAGTTCTGGACTCTCCACAATCTTCCTGAAGAGATCAATTTCGTATTTCGAAATTTCCGGTTGAGCTTTTGAGAATCCGCGCTCCGCATCGAGACCAAGCCTCACATAGAGCTCTTCGCGGTCTCGTCGAAATTGCTCAGCTTCATTGAAGCCTCGAAAACGCCAAACCTTGATACGGGCTGTGGAATGCTCATACTCGAGGACTTTCCATAAACCCAAGATTCTGACACTCCGTTAGATCAGCTTCGGAATATAATCTCGGCGAATTGAGTTCAGCGACATGGTGCCCACAACCTAGCTTTTAGTGGGATATGATTGCTCAGCGAGATAGATAACGAATCTTCATACCGACTACTTTAAAGAGAGCATTTACTGCCACAATTCGTGGTTAAGGTTCTTGTCAGATGAAAATAGAAGATATGCATGCGATAAATGTGGGTTTGAAACTAACAGTGACGAAATCTTCACACTGCATAAGAAGAACTGTCCGAGAGTATGACAACACGCGCGATTTCGACCATGCCATATCTTTAAGGGGCATGGGATTTCAGCGCCAGTCTTTTTGTCAGGCATCCTCCAACCTTTTTGTAATCCACTAATTTGACCTTCTAGTTTTCGAGATGCCGTCGGCGGTCTGTACGATCATCTAGTTGATTACCGAACAGGGAAATCACTGGCATTCTTCATAAAGGGATACAGGTACGGCGACTGAACTACAACGCATTTCAAGGCTTGGAGAAAGGGAATAATCGATTTGAGTAGAGTTACAGAATTCGCGAATCCCGCACCTTTAGGATTGATGGGGTTTGGTATGACTACGATTTTGCTCAATTTGCACAATCTTGGATTATTCAAACTGAACAGTATGATTCTTGCGATGGGGATATTCTATGGTGGTGTCGCACAAATAATTGCGGGAGTCATGGAGTTCAGGAAAGGGAACACGTTCGGAACAACCGCTTTCACTTCCTACGGACTATTTTGGTTGTCGCTGGTTTTCCAAATAGTCTTCCCGATAGTCTTTCCGATTAGTGCACCAGAATTGGCGCCGGACAGCACAGCTTGGGCATCGTACCTGTTATTATGGGGATTCTTCACGATGATCATGTTCTTCGGCACGCTCAGAGCAAACAGGGGACTGCAGACAGTGTTCTTAACACTCGCGGCGCTCTTCTTCCTATTGGCGGCAGCCGTCTATTTTCCACCACTCCTCCCGCTAGCTGCCTTGGACGGCATTCTCTGCGGTTGCACCGCATTCTACCTCTCACTAGCAGAGGTCTTGAACGAGGGACTAGAGAAACCTGTACTCCCTATCGGTCCGATGAAACCTTAGTTAAAGCAATCAAAGTAACCTATCAAAGCCTCAACGATTCAATCCTCCAACCCGTGAAATCATGGTAAAAGAGAAACCGATTCTGTATCTAGTCCGCACAGTCAACCTCCCCGACCTCGAGCGCATAGCGAAAGAGAGACTAGGGGACGTTGCAACTGTAAGAGCAGAGCAAGAGAAGACAGGAAGAGAACTGGGAAGAATACTTAGCGACGCAACAGCGATCATCGTCGACTCGAACACTGATCTAACTGCAGACGTCATCGACGAGATGAGAAACTGCAAAATAATCGTCACAGCAACCGTGGGATTCAACCATATTGATCTAAACGCTGCAGGAAAGAGAGACATCTACGTCTCTAATTCTCCAGGATATTGTACAGAAGAAGTGGCAGACCACACCATCGGTCTCCTTCTCGCTTTGACGCGAAAGATCTTTGTGTTCAACGATATCACGCGAAGCGGAAAGTGGGTTGATTGGAGTTCAGCGGAGCCAGTTTATCGATTGAGAGGAAGAACCTTAGGAATTATCGGTCTCGGGAGAATTGGGACAGCTGTGACCCTTAGGGCGAGGGTCTTCGGCCTACACGTAATCGCTTTCGATCCATACATACCCATAGGATATGATACAGCGTTAGGAATCAAAGCCGTCAACTTCGACACCCTGCTCCGTGACTCCGATGCAATCTCGATACACGTTCCCCTCACTGACGAAACACGTCATATGCTCAGCAGCGGAGAGTTTGAAAGAATGAAAACCGGCGTTTTCATCATAAACACTTCCCGCGGCGCAGTAATTGATCACGATGCTCTCGTCAATAGTTTAAAATGTCAAAAAGTGGCAGGTGCGGGAATAGACGTCTTCGAAAACGAACCGCCAGCCACAGATGACCTGCTGCTGAAGTTGGGGAATGTTGTAACCACCCCCCATACGGGTTTTCTGTCCGTCGAATCTCAACGAGACCGTCAGAGCATGGCACTGGATGAGGTTCGACGAATTCTCGAAATTGAACGTCCACGCAGCGTTGTCAATATGACAACGATGACAGAACCGATTTAACTGGACATTACGAAAAAATGTTCAACGAGGCCAATACAGAAAGCATAAGTCGTGGTCACACAGTCGGCTGAAGTGATTAGTGATGATCGTACGGATGATTAGCGCTTACGTCTTTCAATCCGGAAGGACCTCACGTTGATAGATCTAACCGTAAATGAAACACGTCTCGGGAGAACGGCGGAGCGATGTCGGAATCGGAACATCATCATCCCTACTTTTTCTCAGCTGAAAAACCCGAATTCTGCACCTGATAAGATCAAGGAACAGCTCAAGCAGATAGGGCTCTGGGATGTAGCTCCTCAGAACTTATTCAGAATCACATGGAAGAATGAGCCCGTACCTAAGGGTGGACTGTATCGACCCATTCCCAACTACATAGAATTGCCCCCCGAATTGACTGGAGTTGAGGCACGCATAATCGCCCTAGTCGGGAAATGGTTCCCGACGGGATCACACAAAGTAGGAGCGTCCTTCGGCTGCCTGGTTCCTCCACTTGTTACCGGACAATTCGACCCGACCATTGACAAGGCTGTCTGGCCAAGTACTGGAAACTTCTGTAGGGGAGGAGCTTATGATGCGACTCTCCTAGGGTGTGAGAGCATTGCGATCCTTCCCGAGCAAATGTCACAGGAGCGATTCCAATGGCTCAAGACGGTCGCAGGCGAGATAATCGCCACACCGGGAAGCGAGAGTAATGTGAAGGAAATCTACGACAAGGTTTGGGAACTTAAGCGCACTCGGAAAAATATTTTCGTATTCAATCAATTCGCCGAATTCGGAAACTACCTATTCCACTTTGATGTGACGGGGCATGCGATTGAGGAAGTGGTCAAGAAAGAATTGAGAGGGGGTCACTTCCGTGGAGTCTGCTTCACTACAGGATCTGCGGGCACAATTGCCTCTGGCGATTACCTTAAACATGTTTACCCAACCTCGAAAATTGCCGCGGGCGAAGCAGTTCAATGTCCAACATTATTGCTGAACGGATATGGGGCTCATAGAATCGAAGGAATCGGCGACAAACATGTGCCCTGGATCCATAATGTAAGAAACACTGATGTGGTCATCGGAATTGATGACAATGACTCGATGAATTTGTTGAGGTTGTTCAACGAACCGGCGGGCCGCGAATACCTAGTGAAAGATGTCGGCGTGTCAGGAGACCTCGTCTCTCAACTTGATCTGCTTGGCATTTCCAGCATAGCTAACGTCCTCATGGCGATCAAGTTCGCAAAATATTATGAGCTAACGCACAACGACCTCGTTCTCACAGTATTCACCGATTCAGCACAATTGTACCAGTCCAGACTACAAGAGGCACGCAAAGAACAAGGCGAATATCGCACGCAACACGCAATTCGTGATTTCAGTCAGCACCTAAAGGCTATCAAGACTGACTCAATGATGGAGCTAAATTACGTCGATCGGAAGAGGGTTCATAACCTCAAGTACTTCACTTGGATTGAACAGCAAATGTTTGACCTCAACGAGTTGAATCGCCAATGGTACGATTATGACTCTTACTGGGGAGCAACACAGGGATTGACGCCAAAGATTGACGAACTCATTACCAAATTCAACGACCGAGTCGGCCTATTATGAAGCAAACGCTGCGTCGTAAACCTTAGAACCATTCTGACTGACTTTTGATGCAGTAACGATTTGTACGGAGAGTCTCGTATGAAGAGTTCACGTTGCCTAGTCTTGTTGTTGCTTGTGCTCACATGCTTCTCGGTAATGATTCCGCCTGGAAAAGAATCGAGTGTGTATAATTTGCAGGTTGGAGCGTTTGGGGATGGGGGTTCAATTGGCAATATTGGGGTTCAGGTGGAGATTCGAACCCACATTTACGCAATCACCGCGCCGGTTCTCAGCGACGCGTTCTGGGTTGGGGACAATTTAGCCAATGGGGCGTTCATTCAGTTCGGTTATGAGCTTCAGGTACGTGGTAGTTACTGTACGTATTCGGTTGTGGTTGTGGGTCATATTAGCTGTCAGGGGCCGACGACTTCTGTTGAGGATGGTGATCCAAGATGGTTCTGGGAGTTCTGGCCGAGCATTCAAGATCCAAGCACCTATTCCTTCGGGATGGACCAGTTTGGAGGATCTGTTGGATCTGAGGGAAGTTGGCATGTCTACCGAATCATAGCGGATCCGGCAGGTTGGAATTTGGAGCTTGATGGGCTGTCGGTAGCGGTGGTGAATTCCCCGTCTATCGAATCATCGCAACCAGCGTACGTGGTTGCGGAGGAGGTCACTTCGAAACCTCAAGCAAGTGGGAATCTTGGTCCGGTTGAATTCAGAAACCTAACTTACTACAAGAATTCAGCTTGGCATGGAGTAGAGACCTTGAATGCTATCTCCAATTGCGGAGCCCTCAATCCTTACTGCGGCGTCAGTATCCCGTACGGAGTATCGGTGGAAGGGCCAAATGATATTCTCACAGGAGCAGGAATGAAGCTTAGGCAGGATGGCGAATATCTCTGGGGGTCACTCACTCTCACCATCACATTTCCTATCAGCGGCGTCGTGATTGTCGATGGAAAGGATTACGATTCTGGAAGTATCAAGCTAGGCGTGCCCCCTGGTCTTCACTCACTTTCAGTTGAGCCGATAATTCAAGTCGAGAACGGTAGTAGGCTTCGGTTTGATCATTGGAGCGACGATTCCCTCGCGATCAATCGTACGCTACGTGTAAACTCTGACCTGTCTTTAGAGGCCGTATATGTTTCACAGTACGAACTAACCATTGAGTCACAATACTCCGTTACTGGCAGTGGTTGGTATGATATGGGGTCTATTGCAAACTTCTCCACTTCACTCTATCCAATCTACGCGAACGATTCTCTATGGTCGTTCAGTGGTTGGTATGATCAGAATGGAACCCTGATAACAAATCTAGGAAGCGGATCGATCTTGATGGATTCCTCGCATGTTCTAGAGGCTCGGTGGCATGCGGATTATACGTTGGTGTACGTTGCAATTATTGTAGTCGGGTTGGTTGTCGTCCTGTTTGTTGTTTACTCGCGCAAGAGACGAGTTCATCGGAATCTTGGCATCTAATTTCTTGGATGAGAACGTTTTTTCTTTTTAGATCGTCGTCGTGCTTTGCTAAGCTGTGATGTTTCGAGTTTATGGTTTATTTCTTCTAACCTGCTGTCGAGTACCTTCATGAATTCGAGAAGGCAATCCAGTCTCTCACCAAGAGCCTTTGTTAGGTCCGTGGCTCTTTCGAAGTTGAAGTCTTCGAACTCTCCTTTAGGAGTGGTGTATTGTACTTGAAGATCATCTATTCTGATCGGTGGCCGTGCGTTTTTCTTCATCTCTAGAATGTAACGATCTATGACACTCTTCGGTCCTTCGCATATCACAGCTACATCTTCATCATAATTGGAAACGTTTCGAGCAGTACCTAGCAATTGATACTTCTTAGCTGTTTCTTTAGCGAAGTTTCTGAAGTTTACTCTTTGCACTTTTCCTTTTACTGTGATTTCCGCTCGAGCAGTATCCTCGCTCAACTTTTCAAGCCCTCTAACAATCTAATGATGGGATTGCACAAAATAATTTGAGGCGATTAGAGGCAGGATCAGTATTACTGTTAGTATCAAAATGTTTCCAGTGCCATGCGGTAATAGTTGAAGGCCCAGAAATAGGCCGATTCCCAAAAGTATGGCTGCAACCGCTTGAAGGATTTTCATGGCCTATCATCAATATCCAGTATCGCCTAGGACTGATAATGTATTTGTGCATGGTTTCCAATTGTGAATTCTTGAAAATCAGGTTCGATATTCACTAGTGAAAATCTGGAATGTCATTAAAATCGAACTGTGATTTGTCAGGTTCATGACGCGGATCTAAGAGATCGTGCTCTACGGCATAGAATATAGATGAGAGTATAGGGGCAAGGTAAAGCGGATATAGTGGGCGCTGAAGTTGCCGTTTGAATTTCATGAGAACCTAGTGGTATGGAAGAAACCGGAAAAAACAGAACGTAGCTGGAATGGTTTCGGTTTCTTTGGAGAGAGCCGACACGGTAAAACTCCGCTTAGTTTTGCGTTTGCTCGCACTCTTTTCTTGAACGAAAAACCTGAGATGAAAATCCTCGACGACTGTTTCACTGTGGAAAATGGACGGGTGCGGCAGTGTAGAGTTTGGGGCAGTAGAAATCATCTGGCGCAAGAGTACTATAATGAATTAGTAGATGCGATGAAGAGTTCAGGGCGGTCAGTAAGCGAAATAGAACCTGAACACGCTAGTTACCCGTTAAGTCACGTCGTTGTCTATCTCATACTCATCGCAGATGGTCCAACGCTTTACAGGAAGGAAAGGTGTCACCGCCAAGAGTTCGTCGAGAAACTCATGTCAACTAATCCCTTTGCTTGGAATTACCCGAAACCTGGCAAGGATGTTGTGCTGCAGAGGTTCCAAGACAATTGGAATTACTTCATAATATATCGACAAAGAGAGACAACTAAGGAACTTATTGATCTCTTGGCTAACGAGGCATTCGCTGACAGAACATTGCTTGAATAGTAATGTCCTGAGTTGATCGCGAAACGAGAGGTTTTCAGACGAATTTTCTATGAATTCATGAAGAAATTATCGCAGACTCAATCTGACCTGTTTCGTTTAGGGTTGTTGTAATCTGGTTTCAGGAAAGCATGTAAATCTCTTCGTAGCGGTTTTTTCCTCTATTGCTTTTCTTTTTTCTACTCAATCGATCCCACCGCTGCTTCCGATGTTGATAGGTGAATTTGGATTAACACATGCCACCGCAAGTAGTCTGGTGTGGCTTGCTGCATTACCGGGAGTTTTTCTTTCAATTTTGGGTGGTGTGCTGACGGGCAAGTTCGGGGTTAAACGATTCGCTGTCATTGGAGCAACTATCATGACCGCTGGTTCATTGTTATGTTCGATGGCTGGCTCGATTGTTTTTCTTCAGTTGTCTCGTTTTCTCTTAGGAATTGGGGGAGCGATGGTTTTAGTCTCGGCCCCAGTCCTGATTTGTGAATGGTTTGAAGAACGCGAATTGGGAGGGGCTATGGGGTTTTACGGTTTGAATATGCCCGTGGGCACAATTGCAGCCTTCATAAGTCTGGGTTTTGTGTCGCAGAAGTTTGGTTGGAGAACTTCACTTTTAGTGACTACCGTTGTGGATGCAGCAGCTCTTCTATGTTGTGTTCTTTTCTTGAAAGAAAAGAAGGCTGGTTCACGTGAAAATATTGGAGGTGTATCTTTGCATCTGAGGAATTCCGGTATTTGGATTCTGGGGCTAATCTGGTGCTTATTCAATATGGCACAGATAGGCTACTCTACTTGGGGTAAGACAATCTTCCTGACTTATGGACTCTCAGGAGGGTCGTCCGATTTGGTGGCGAGTTTACTGGTCGCAGGATCACTGGCCACCCCAGTGACCGGTCTCATTTCTGATAGGTGGGCAGGGCATCGTAAATTATTCATACTCATCGCAGCCGTTTCGATGACGTTGATGTTTCCTTTATTCCCGTATATTGGGGTGGGTAGTGTGGGATATCTGGCGCTTGTCCTTGGTCTGCTCGCAGCGTTCCTTCCACCCGCTGTATTCGCGCTTCCAGAAACTATCTTAGGCGCTGGGAATGAAAGTGTCGGTTGGGGGGTTTTGAATACGTTCCAGAACTTGGCCATAATCGTAGGCCCATTATCTGCCGGTTATGCCTTAGATGTCTTAGGGAGTTCGTCACCGATTTTCTTCCTATTCGCCTTCTTCGCACTGTTGTCTTCGATTCTGGCGATATTGCTAAGGTCTAGATAGCAAATGTACTTGATGGTCACAGGTAAAGTTCAAGTCGTTAGCTTAGGAAGCAAGGCATATGCAAGATTTCACTCATACCGAACATTGTAATCATCTTCAGAGGGTAAGAGAGGCACAGGGCTACGTTCACTATGGACAGAAGGGTGAGGACTGTGACTGCTCCTGCCATCGAGATCGAGTTGAAAACAAACCGATCGACTCGGTTTAGACTAAATTTACTTTCGCTGAATCATTTTTTATCGTTTTCGCTCTAGTGCTTTGATTCTGCGTTCAAGTTGTTCTATTCGTTTAGTGAGACCATGGATGGCTTTATAATGTCAGTAGCTGTGGTCTACTAGTTCGTTAAGCAGTTTCTTCAGTTCTCTAGCTGTCTTCTCTTCCACCAAATTTATCCAATCGATAATTGGCCGTGAGGTTCATTTAAAAAAGAATCTCTGGAAGCTTGCTTCAGAGTCCTGGATAGTTACGTTGATAGGTGTCTTCATGTCGCCCTCATGTCGGTAATTTAGCAATGTCTGCGGAGGGTTTGATGAACCGACGGCTGATCCCAATTTTCATGATCTTCACGGTTCTCGTTGGATCTGTAGCCGTGTATGAAAGCTTCGCGTTGAATGAATCTAATCAATCTCTGAACTTGGCTAATCAAAATGTACGTCTTCTCCAGAACGCCACCACTGCATTGCAGGATAGAAATAACTTGCTTCAGGAACAGCTTGGCAATGTTCCTCAAACCAACATCTCCATAGCCGGGCTTGATCCATCCCAAATCTATCAGACTGCTAATCAGAGTGTCGTGACCATACAAGGAACAAGAGTTGTGACTGTCGATACAATCTTTGGTCCGGCGACGTCTACTGAGGAAGTACTCGGTTCAGGTTTCGTTATCGTTTATTCGAACTTATACTATATTTTAACCAACTTTCACGTGGTCGATGGTATCACGAATGCCTCAGTGACTTTCTGGAATGGAGATTCGTCTCCGATGACGATCGTGGGTACAGACGCCTACAGTGATTTGGCTGTGGTCAAGACTTCAGCTTCAGCGGCTGACTTCCATCCTCTACTATTCGCGTCCTCACTATCTCTTCAAGTAGGTAACCCTGTTCTTGCAATCGGAAATCCGTTCGGTTTGTCCGGTACTTTGACTTTCGGAATCGTAAGCCAGTTGGGACGGTCGATCCAATACCAATCAACTTCAAATAATTTCATGATCGCTGACGTGATTCAGTTCAGTGCTCCCATAAATCCAGGGAATTCTGGCGGACCATTGCTCGATGCTGATGGATTGGTTGTTGGAATAACTTCGGCCACTGCTGAGGGATCTCAGGGTGTAGGATTTGCTATACCGTCTGCAACCATTCTTCGAGAACTACCATCACTCATTACCACGGGAACGTATGATATGCATCCCTACATTGGTATCAATGGAGTCGACATGAATTATCAACTCGCACAGATGACCTTGAGTAACGTAACTTATGGTATTCTGATTGAGAAAGTTGTCGCTGGAGGTCCAGCGGATAAAGCGGGAATATTAGGCGGAGAGCAGAACGTTACTATCGGTAGTACACAATACGTTGTAGGCGGAGACATAATTATTTCAATCAATGGGAACAGAATCGTAAACTTTGACGATCTCTCCACTTTCCTGGAGAGATATACGCTGCCTGGAGAAACCATACAGCTTGGCATAGTTAGATCAGGAAATTATGAAATAGTAAAAGTCGTGTTAGGAACAAGGCCACAAATGTGACCGAGTCATTGTTTACGGAAGCTGAATGTGCACAGAGAGACCTAATAAGCGAGGCTCATACTGACTACCCATGTCAATTCGTGTCTTTCTCTGTAGCTGCCAGAAGTGTGGTAAAGATTTCGAATTTACCGGATCTTATGAGAGCTTTAATGTCTTCATGAACTCGAACAAGTTCTCCTGTCCGAGTGGACATGAAGAAAACGGGTCTCCGAGAGGATTTCTTCACGTCAACGTCGGCGATTCAAAACCGATTAACGAGTGGAAACCAAGTGAGGGCAAGCGTTACGTTGACATTCTCAACTATCAAACAGCCCGAATTAATGGAATGCAGATCGAACATATTGGTTCAGGTATCTATATGGACCGACGAACGAGGAAGAAGTACGATTATGAAGAAGACACGAAGGGAGAACGCCACTATTTCGAAGTTGCTTGATCATTGTTGGAAATAATTAGGGAAACGAACACAAAGGTTTCATACTGACAATTACTCTTGTAAGTGGTCAACTGTATGATTTCTGCCTGCGTTCTAATTAGAACCGAGCACGGGAAATTCCAGGAAGTTAACACAAGATTAAAGCAATTCAAGGAAATTAAGCAAATATTTCCTGTGCATGGTCGTTTTGATGTCGTAGCTGATGTTGAAGCCTCTGACCATGAATCACTTGGAACCGCTATCCTAAGATTAAACAGGATGGCGGGAGTCGTATTCACGGAGACTGCTGTGGAGATTAAGACTAGGGGTGTTTAGAATATGTCGAAGGCCTGTATCTTAATCAAGACCGTTCCAACCGCTACAGACAAGATTCTCGAAAGAGTGAAAAAAACAGGTGGAGTCAACAAAGCGTACAGCGTATACGGAAGATGGGACATCGTAGCGTTTGTCGACGCTCAGTACGATGAGATCGGCAAAATCTCAACGATAATAAATTCGATCGACGGAGTCAGAACAAGCGAAACTCTACCAGAAGCCTAGCCGAGTGGTTCACTTGGCTAGACTTGTCCTGACTCTTAACTGATTCATTATGACTCAAGACGCAAAATCAGCAGGCAACTCGCATCGCGAGGCACCGGTAACAATCCAGCACAGAAAATTTCTCTTCATCTCTGACCTGGGTTCGATCGGCGATCTCGCATTTGCCGTCAAGAACGAAGGCAATGAAGTGAAGTACAACATTCGCAGCAAAGCGGAGAAGGAAATATCAGACGGTTTTCTTGAGAAAACTGAGGATTGGGAGTCGCTGAAGAATTGGGCCGATGTCATCATCTTCGATGATATCGGTTTCGGCACAATTGCTGACCGTTTACGGAAGGAGGGGATAGCAGTGATCGGAGGCTCAAGTGTGAGCGATCGATTAGAGTTGGATAGAGACTTTGGTCATGAACAACTCAAAAAGGCTGGATTACAGACAATTCCTTCCTGGGAATTCAGCAACTTCGATGATGCCATCACGTACGTGAAATCTAACCCAGACAGATATGTTGTGAAACCAAGCGGGAGAGCCCAGGAAGAGAAAGCGCTTTCATTTGTTGGACAGGAAGAGGACGGACTTGACGTTCTAGCGGTGCTCGAAAGATACAAAAATGCGTGGAGCACGAAAATAAAGAGCTTCCAAATTCAACGCTTCGTCTCGGGTGTAGAAGTTGCGGTCGGGGCTTTCTTTAACGGACACGAATTCATCTTGCCTGCATGCATCAACTTCGAACACAAGCGCATGTTCAACGGGGACATCGGCCCAAGTACCGGTGAGATGGGGACGTTGATGTTTTGGGCTGACAGAAGTCGGCTCTATAATGAAACGCTGGAGAAATTCAAGCCGATTCTGGCAGGAATGCGTTTCGTCGGATACTTTGACATCAACTGTATAGTAAACTCCAGAGGCATCTACCCACTCGAAATTACACCCCGTTTCGGTTATCCTACAATCAGTATCCAGATGGAGGGCGTCACGAGCAAATGGGGCGAATTTCTCTACGCGTTAGGTAAAGGTGACCAGTATCCTCTCCGAACAAGAAACGGATTTCAGATCGGTGTGGTTATAGCCGTTCCGCCATATCCATTCTCAGACCCGACTGCATACAAGAGATATTCAGAGGACGCTGTTATAATTTTCAAAAAAGCAATGATGAGCGGTATACATCATGGAGACGTAAAATTAGTTAACGGAGACTGGCGCCTGGCAGGAAGTTCAGGTTACGCGCTAGTTGTCACCGGCTCAGGCGCCACAGTTGAGGAAGCGCGCCGAGAAACCTACAACCGCGTCAAAAACATAATCATACCAAACATGTTCTACCGATCAGATATTGGAGAACGCTGGATCAGAGACGCAGATCTACTGCTGACTTGGGGCTACCTATCATAGAAGTGTTTGAATGCAGCATCAACGGTCTATCATTGCATAATATTGTCCGTTTCAGGATAGCACCTGGAGTATGCCGTGCATAAAGGGGTGGCCGATTCCGCAGAAGACGTCGCAGTAATACGTGAAATTCCCAGCCTGATTAGCAACAAAACTGACGGTCACAATTTGTCCTGGCGGGATGAAGGCGTAAACGTTGAACTCATTGATCGCGAATCCGTGTGTTATGTCCAATGATTTCAGTTGAATTGTGACTAGTTGACCGGCGTAGACGGTGAGTGTTGGGTTATTGTAGTAGATTTTTCCGTCCTGAAAATTGGGGATATCCGTTACGTTGAAACCCCACGTGAATGTGGTCATGACAATATTCACGGACTCAGGGTGAGAATTCATCGGTTTCAGAGTGACGAAACTCACCAGTGCGATCGCTACGAGCACGACAACGACGAGAACCAGTGCTCCACGCTTGGCTATTTGGGAATGCAAGGTCTAAACCCCTGATTAGGATT
>DASQZS010000079.1:0-2292 GCA_035638535.1 Candidatus Acidiferrum sp. | reverse complement strand
ATGACCTGCAAATTTCTTCTCAAGGTTTGAGACTCGAATGTTGTTCTCAATCAGAAACTGGTTGATTGTAGGCGTTGAAGGCACACTCTGGACTATGCCTATTTACGTTTCTCCAAGATCTTGTCTAATACATCTCGAAGCGCCCTTAACGAAGGGAAAATGGGTGATCTCTTGCTGAGACTTTGGGTGTCCAAAGCCTTTAGATTCTTTGTCAAGCGATCTGCCGCCATCCTCACTTTCTCGGCCTTCACGTACTCCTTTGCTTCCTCCTTGAACGCAGATCTTATCGAAGCGGGGCTCG
Organism: Candidatus Acidiferrum sp.; assembly: GCA_035638535.1. Taxonomy (GTDB): domain Archaea; phylum Thermoproteota; class Bathyarchaeia; order 40CM-2-53-6; family 40CM-2-53-6; genus FEN-987. The sequence continues at coordinate 1,991 of DASQZS010000079.1, read as the reverse complement.
TAAGCAAGTTCTCAACTTTTCGTTCTATTACAGCGGGTGCGGCTCCCATATCTGGAGACCTGATCAGATTCGCAAAGTCCCTAAACTCAGTGACCGCCTTTATTTCTCCCGACTCATATTTCTCTACAAATTTGTCAATTATTCCGTTCCGCCCAAGCGTTCTGTAGATTTCAGGGTACCTCTCTTTGATAAGTTCAAGGACCGGGTGCATTTGGATGAAAAAGTCGCCAGTTATTCGTCTTGGTCTTTCGCGTAGACTCATGTCAAGGTATTTCTTATCAAATGAAAGCAAAGTGCGACAATCTCGTACGCGAGCTTTTGTCAAGCCCGTGAGCTTGGCAAGCTCCACGATTGATTTACCTTTAAGATAACGCATCACAACCTCTAGCTTAAGCGCCGCCGGCGTCAGTTCCCACGCTTCGCGAACATTATGGATGTTAAACATCATCAAGATGTTTTGAAGCGTCGTAGGTTCAGCTATGATATTTGCGGGGATAGGGATAATCCCTGGTTTACCTCTCTCCCTCTCGATTTCCTGAGCGCATAACCATCTACGTTCTCCGTCAAGAATTACGTATTTGATTTCAGGATGTTTAGGATCTACTCCGCGCTTCCTGTAAGCGAATATTGGTATAAGTATGCCCACCTCCTCAATTGATTTCTTGAGGATTGCCATCGGTTCTGAGTCGAACAAAATGCGTGGGTTCTGCGGATTTCTTTCAATTTCTTCCGAGCGAAGAGTGGCAAGACCTTCTTCTGGTGAAGGTTGTCCTTTATTTGCGCTCATTGTGGGATCGTAGAACCAGATCTCTCAACTTAGATTTAGAGATGTGTAACCGCGGTGGTTGTTCAGACAATACATCAGCAATATACAGGATTCTGGGCTCATCTTACCTAGAAGGAAACATCAATACGCCAAGTTAGTTGAGAGAAGTCGACTATAACCCCTGTGCCTGCCCGAAGCGTAGGAAGCCTCCCAGTATACGAAATTACGTGATGCCCAGAAATTGAGTCGTAAGTGGGACTGCAAAGCAGTCTTAGCGAATTGGCTTTGTCGCAACTGGTGAGGTGATATTGACTTCGCATTTGAAATCGATCTCACTGGGAACTACAATTTCGTTCAGAATTCTAGCATGTTGTACTTCCATCATTATTGCGTTCGCAGGATCGTTGAACCAAATACGTGTCGTGACAGATTTTTCGTCGATCTTAAGGTCGAGAAGACATGAGTTCTTCCCCTGTGGATCATTTCCGCTTCTTCTTCCCCATTCCTGTAAACCGTCGCAATATATCAAGAGAAAAGCCAATGGAAATTGTTTCATTTCTAAGGGCAGAAGATTTCCAGCTTTAGTCATGTCCGACCAGACAGCTGAGTCGTGAAGAAATATCGCGAGGGCGGCAGGACAGATCTCCTGGCAAAAGATTACAGGAGGGAGGATTGATTCTTTTGCCAAGAGGGAAAAACTGCTGATTGCTGCGTGATTCGGGAGATTAGGCGAACTAGGTGAAACTTGCGCGATAGCAATTTTCTCGATGTCTGGATTTCTGAGGCGATCAACGAGGTCAGAGTGCCAAGTGTTTTTTGTTTTCATTCGTCGCGAATGTTGGAAAAGTGAACCGAGCAGTTGAGCCCTCCGTCGTGGAGTTTCTAACTTTATCGCGTAGCCCGTTCCCGGACCGAGACCAGACCATTTCGAAATGTTCTGAAACGGATACTTTGCATCATGGAGAAGAGAAGCCAGCAGCCACGTGTCTTCAATTTTTACTGATGAAGAGCCGCCGAAACAATTCGAATACCAGGCTGAAAACTTACCGTAATGATAATCTAAGATTATGCATCCAAGGAGGAATACTTGGAACGAGTGAAGAAAGTGATCGCGTATGCCTTCACGTTGCATGAAACGTTCTAGTGTCTCTAATACCTCGATACTCTTTACAGAATCGCTATCCGGAAGTGTTTCACGAAGTAGACGCTTTATGCATGCTAAAAT
>DASQZS010000078.1:0-7583 GCA_035638535.1 Candidatus Acidiferrum sp. | reverse complement strand
GGGTTGATTGTATATAATGCTGAAACACGGAATGAATTTGAAAAAGAAGCTTATCGTAGTGTACAGAGGTTCTGCTCTGTATGCCAAAGAGCTGGGGTCGACATCGCATACAAGAAAATTGATTCCACGCTACGAGGAAATCTGGGCGCTGAGCTACAGGCTATCCTAGACCGCTTCAGAAAGTCTTTCGTGCTTATTTGTCCAGCATATCCAGAGTATAAGCGGACGGTAGTTAACGGGCAATTATTAGTCAACGGAGTTCCCGTTGACCGGACAGAGTTCGCAAAGAATCCATCAAGTCCGGTGTGGTCATCTGACATCAGGACCCTGGTAATGTCGCAGACTTCTGCATCGGTGGACGGCGTTCGGTTAGCGACCGTGCGTAAGGGGTCTGAGAAGATTAGTTCGGAAATCAGACTATTGGTCGAGAAAGGAACCAGAGTCATTTGGGCAGATGCGGAAAACAGGAATGATCTGAAGAGAATCGCGAATGCATGCTTTCAGCGTAACCTGATCCCTTGTGGATCAGCGGGATTAGCAGAGGAAATTGCTAGAATTCGACAATTTCTCCGTCCGAAGATCATGATTCTATCAGCCACTACTAATGAAGCGACGTTAAATGAGCTTCAAAGAACGGCGAAATATCCTAAAGTTTTCCTCCTCAAAGCCAGAGTGGATGCTCTTGCGGGAGAATCGAGAAACCGCGAGATAATCAGGATTCGCAAGCTAACTACTCAAGCTGCTGAGAAATACGACGTCATTGTTGTATGCTCCGCATTGTACGCGAAAGATATCCAACCAAAGCACTCAGAACGTGTGGGGAGGTCTAACGCGATCGCGAGTGGCCTAGCAGCAGCGACCGCGCCCTTGGCTCTATCAGGCGCTTTGAGTGGAGCTCTCTTGACCGGAGGGGACATGGCAGCCGCGTTTCTCAGGAAGATTCGAGCAAGGGGACTTAGACTTGAACAAGAAATACTTCCAGGGATCCCCTTGGGCAGGGTGATGTCGGGGAAGGCAGCTGGTTTGAAGATTGTCACGAAAGCTGGTGGGTTCGGTTTGCGAGGATCGATGAGACAGATAGTGGACTACTTAACATAGACTTGGAGACCTTGTGTTGATTGGCAAGCTTTCAGCTGCCACGTTGGATTTTGAACGAATTCGAACGTTGACTTACAGTTTAGCCTTTACGTACTTTCTGTAGTCCAGCGCGCATGCCAGATACTACTCTCTCTATATCCTCACGATCGTGAGCGGCTACTAGGCCGTGATGGAATAATGGAATAGGGAGTGTGTATATGCCTTCGCGCAGCATTTCTCCTTGAAATACTCTAAATCTGCTCGGATCAGCCCTACATGCTGTCCTGTAGTCACTAACCTCTTTGTCAGTGAAATAGACCTGGAATTGTCCACCGAGGCCCATCAACTGAGCTGGGACGCCAACCTCCTGTGCCAGCTCGAAGAATCTCTTCTCAAGTTGTACGCATTCCGCGTTAAGCCTTTTCTGAACCTCACCATCAGCCAATCGTTCCAATGTCGCATGTGAAGCAGCAAGAGACACTTGACTACCGTTATAGACACCGGCCCAGCCGGCTTTACCCTCTGGGGCTGTCACTTCCATGATGTCAGCTCTTCCAGCCACCGCACTCATTGGGAAGCCATTCGCGATCGCTTTGGCGAAGGTGGCGAGGTCGGGCATCACTCCATAATATTCCTGCGCTCCACCTGGGGCAACTCTAAATCCTGAAATTATTTCGTCAAAAATCAGTAAAACGTCGTTACGTGCGGTTATCTCCTTCAATCCTTGCAAATAGCCTTCCTTGGGGCGAACGCACCCAAGATTGAACATGATTGGTTCCACTAACACGGCTGCCAGCTCCTTTCTATGTTTCCTGATTATGCTCTCCGCGACTTCGAGATCATTGAAGGGCATCACGATAGTTGTATCCACGCTAGCTTTCAGCAACCCCAGATTTTCAGCAACTGAGACCGGTTTCTTCCTGGGCCCTGCTCTCCTCAAATTCGGTTTGCTACTAACCGCGACAGAGTCTTGCCACCCGTTGTATCCGCCCTCAAGCTTCAGTATCTTCTGCTTTCCGGAGTGAGCTCGTGCAATCATGAGTGCTTTCATTACTGCCTCTGTACCGGAGTTTGAGAACTTCACTGCCTCCGCGCAAGGCACCATCCGAGTTACTTGTTGTGCGACTTCGACGCTCAGCTCAGTCTCGACGCCGCACGTTAAGCCCGAGTCGATCTGTTCCTTCACGGCGCGTGCAACGGCTTCGTCACCATGCCCCAGAATCAGTGCTGACATGTTGATCACGCAATCCACATACTCGTTTCCATCAACGTCCCAAATTTTGCTACCTTTAGCACGCGAAAACCAGAGCGGATATGGTTTCATGTACCGAATGTTAGAGTGAATACCGCCGGGCACATGCGGATTAATTCTATCGTAACACGATTTTGATCGTGAAGTGTTGAATTCGGCCAAAATTTTCATCACTCAGAATTTGACTTGACGACCAAAAAGGCTCTTATCAACCTTACCGACGGTTACTGGCTCAGCAAAACAATCATCCTGAAGCCTTAAGATCCAAACGGTAACCGCGTCTGAACGGGCAGTTTCAGGACTGAGATCACTCTTGAAATTCAGCGTCAAGTCTTAAATATTGTTCACTTCGCACTTTACCACCGTGATTTTTGCGTGGCAAAGAGTTCGCCAAGGGTTTTCGTTCGCGACGCAACCGGTCTTGTGAGGGAATTCGGTTCCTGGGATAGTTTCGCCTTCAATTTCGGGGGTATTGTAACCGTAGTCGGGCTCTCGGCCCTGTTTGTCTCATTTAACGTTCTGACCGGAGCAAATCTACTAGTCGCTTTATTGCTCATCTTGCCCATTCTTATAGCATACACCGTGGCCGATACTCAGCTTGGCATAGCTATGCCTCGGTCCGGTGGAGATTACGTATACGTAAGTCGCATTCTACACCCGGGCATCGGCTTGGCGGCGAGCATGTTGCTAGTCTTCCTGCTGATACTGAATCCTGCGATTTTCTCGGACCTAATTACTACGGGTTACATCCCTGGGTTACTGAACGCTTTCGGATGGACCACCCAGGCCTCAATGCTCAGTAACACAACGGTCCGCCTCATTCTCGACAACATCATAATGGGAACCTCAATTATGCTGGTGATAATCCCTGTTAGATTCTATTCAAAAATGCAAACACTATTTGTGGGACTGGCGCTCATCGGATCAATTCTCGTCCCAGTAGCCCTCGGGGCATTAGGACATGACGGATTCGTCGCCGCGTTCAACGCTCAGTCCTCTGTCTCCTATAATGCCGTTATCGGCCAAGCCCAGTCACTCGGTTACACCCCACACTTCAGCTGGACAGATACAATTCTCACTCTTCCTGGACTCTCCTTCTTCTTAGTCACAAACTGGCCATGTGTCGTTGGAGGAGAGTTGAAGAGCGTTAAGAAATCGATGACTATTGGAGTCATCGGTGGAGTCATGTTTGCTTGGGTAATCTTCTTCGTCACCGCTGGCCTCTACTATTTCGTGCTCGGCCCAGATTTCGCGGGTAGCGTTGCATACTTGGTTCAGAACAGTCCTTCGACGGCGCCGTTCGGAGGAACTAACGTCTTGACATCAATCTTGCAGTACATCTATGGGACAAGCACACCAATCGGAGTTGGAGTTACCGTCCTTATCGCGGTCAGCCTAATTGCCGCATGCTTCATAGTGATCGCTCAGTCGATTCTACTGTCAACACGACACATCTTCGCCTGGGCATTCGACAATGTACTCCCAAGCAAGTTCGCCAACGTCAATGACAGATTTGGAACACCCGTTTTCACAACATTAGTTCTTTGGGTCATAGCAGAAATCGTACTATGGATAACAATCTTTCAGAGCAGCGCCATAGCCGTCCTCACTAACGCAGGCCTTGCAGAGTCATTGGGATACGGACCCGCCCTCGTAGCAGCGATGCTCTTCGCAAGACGACGGAAAGAGCTCTTCGACAGTTCCCCGAGCACAACGAAAATCAGAGTAGGAGGAGCATATTTAATCACGATTCTCGGAGCAATCGGGGCAATCGGTTTCGCAACAATAGTTGTCTTCGTTGCCGCTTTCCCGATAATCGGTTTTCCAATAACTTCAACGAACATCCTATTCTTAATATCCATATTCCTGTTCGGAGGCGTCCTGTACTACGCAGCGAGATACTATCGCAAAGGACAAGGTATTGACATAGATATGGCCTTCAAACAAATTCCACCAGAGTAGCTCCGACAACCTACGATAATTGGCAGTGAAATACGCCAGCGGCAAAAGCCTCACAGAGGGAGATTAGTGAATCTTACGTTAGGATACTATTCGGACATAACTCAACGTACACCATCACAGGCAATTGACTACGCCGTATTAGCAGAGAAAGAAGGTTTTGACGCGGTTTGGACCGGAGATCATTTTCATCCCTGGGTTCACACCAGCGCCAAATGCGGCTTTGCCTGGGTTTGGCTCGGCGCCTTAGGACAAAGGACAAACAAAGTTATGCTTGGAACCGGTCTAACATGCCCCACATTACGGTATCATCCTGGAATCGTGGCGCAAGCCTATGCGACCTTAGGTGACATGTACCCTGGCAGAGCCTTCATCGCTGTAGGTACCGGGGAAGCGATGAACGAGCTGCCACTCGGACTCAAGTGGCCCCCCTTCAAAGAACGGAAGGAACGACTCGAAGAAGCAGTTCAGATAATGCGAATTCTCTGGACCAAAGAATTCGCTAATTTCCGCGGCAAGTACTATAAGCTGCGTAGCGCCAACCTCTACACGAAACCTAAGCAACCTATCCCACTCTACATTGCCGCGAATGGCCCAACGATCGCAGAGATGGCTGGAAAATACGCGGATGGATTTCTCACGCTACCGTTTCCTGACAACCAATACAAGGACGTTCTTTTCCCAGCCTTAAACAAGGGCGCTAAGGACGCGGGACGCGATCCCGACAAGATTGAGAAACTCATGGAACTCCAAATGTCATATGACGAGGACTATGACAAAGCTGTTCAGAGCGCCAGATGGTGGGCCCCCACAGTTATGCCCATTTTCTTCAAGGCGCCGATTGCTGACCCACGTGAAATAGAGGCCCATGGAAAACTTGTTAGCGACGCGGGACTATTGACCGGCTGGTTCATCTCGAACAGCGTGGAAGAGCACATTAAGAATATTGAGAGATACATCAAACTCGGCTTCAGCAACATCCACTTGCAAAGCAGTAGTCCTGACGAATCGAAATTCATCCGGACCTTTGGGAAGAGAGTGCTACCTTACCTAAAGGAAACATACAGCATTTGAGATACCGTAATCCGCTACGGTTGAAGGACAGACTGCGATCTGACTGATTACTCCTCTCCGTTGGTGCAACATCAACTACAGCGGTTGGTCTCAAATTGAATAATCTCTCGTACTCCTCAAATACGAAAAGGTAATTCCAGACTCTAATCAAGCAATGCCTAGGTGTTAGTCGTGAAATTGAGTTGTCTGCCTGTCTCCTACTTTCAGGACATAATCGAAGGCAAGATGAGCATCAAGGAGTGGGCCGAACAGGGAGCTGAGGTCGGTCTAGATGGCATCGACCTCAGTATCCTTTTCCTCAAGAGCAAGGCCCCTTCATATCTTGACGTTGTGCGTAGTGAGATCGAGGCCGCTCACATCAGAGTGGCAATGGTTACCACGTATCCAGATTTCACACATCCAGATTCCAATGAACGAATGCGTGAACTGTCTAAACTGCAGGAGAATATTGTCGCCGCTTCAAGACTGGGAGCTGACCTAGTTCGCGTAACCGCTGGTCAAGCCCACCCAACGGTCAAGCGTAGTGAGGGGATCGAATGGGCTGTTCAGGGATTAAGGAGTGCCGTGCAATTTGCGAAAAACTACCCAATCCGCCTGGCATATGAAAATCATGCCAAACCAGGAGCGTGGAAATACATTGACTTCTCCCACCCAACCGATATCTTCCTGGAAATTGTCGATCGCACTAGAGACGTCTCGTTGGGCGTCAACTGGGATACGGCCAACGTAATCGCCTACGGCGAGGATCCCATTCCGGTACTCCGCAAAGTCGTCAAACGGATAATCAGTGTCCACGCTGCTGACACGTCAACGCGTGGGCAACTCAATCATGTTCTGCTTGGAACGGGTCTTGTCCCATTCAAGCAGATGTTCGAAATACTTCATGCCACCGGATTCGACGACTGGATTTGCGTGGAAGAAGCAAGCTTCACTGGGAAAGCGGGAGTAAAATCTGCTGCGGAATTCGTCCGTCGAGTCTGGAACGAAACGAGTAACAGATGATGCGATCATTCTCACGGACAACTCTATGACACGAGATTTATTTGTAGCCAAGACACCACGCACGCGGCTGAAATTAATGAAGCTCGATAAACAGATGCTTCTTCAGATTTATCGGAATATGCTACGAATAAGATACTTCGAGGAGCGACTTGCGGAAGAGAGCGCTCAAGGGAACATTCCTGGGTTACTCCACCTTTACGTCGGTGAGGAGGCAGTCGCCGTCGGCGCCTGCACAGCTCTCAGAAAAGAGGATTACATCACTAGCACGCATAGAGGACACGGACACTGCATAGCGAAAGGAGGAAACCTTGGCCGAATGATGGCGGAGCTGTTTGCAAAAGAGACAGGATACTGCAAAGGTCGAGGCGGGTCCATGCACATTGCCGCCCCCGACATAGGTATCGTAGGATGCAGCGCAATAGCTGGCGCCGGAATTCCGATCGCAGCAGGAGTCGGACTCTCCATAAAGATGAGAGGAACTGATCAAGTCTGCGTTTCATTCTTCGGCGATGGCGCATGCAACACAGGAGCCTTCCACGAAGGCATTAACCTAGCAGCAGTGTGGAAGTTGCCCGTCATCTACGTTCTTGAGAACAACAGATATGCGATTTCAGTAGCTTCCTCCAAGTCTACTAAACTAACGAACATCTCCGATCGCGCCGCCGCGTACGGGATGACTGGGGTAGTTGCGGACGGAATGGATGTACTGTCCGTGTACCAAGCAGTTTCAGAAGCTGCAGCAAGAGCTCGTCGCGGAGAGGGGCCTACGCTAGTCGAGTGCAAAACTTACCGATTCAGAGGGCATCACGAGGGCGACCCCAAGAAAGGAGAGACTTACCGGACGAAAGAAGAAATGGAGGATTGGGAGAAAAAAGATGCCATCCGAAAATTCGCTGACAAAGTCATTGCAGAGCACACGGTGAGTCAAGCAGAATTAGATAGCATCAAGCAGGAAGTTATTCAAGAAGTAGCTGACGCAGTAACGTTCGCCAAAGAGAGCCCATCTCCTCGGCCTGAAGATGCCGCATCATATCTCTTCGAATCATAGAGGGATCAAGAATGAGTGAAAATCGACAGCTTGACTTTGCTGAGGCGATTCGGGAAGCTATCCGCCAAGAAATGAAGAGAGACAAAACGGTTTTCGTTCTCGGCGAAGACGTGGGCAAATTCGGCGGAATCTTCGGCTGCACAAAAGGATTGCAGGAGGAATTTGGAGAAG
>DASQZS010000077.1:0-5770 GCA_035638535.1 Candidatus Acidiferrum sp. | reverse complement strand
AGGGAACTTGCTGCTGCAGTCGACCAAGTGCTGCGAGGCATACCTCTGCTCATTATGTTCTTTCTACTCTATTTCTCATTGCCACAAGTAGGGATCACTCTAGGTCCAGCATTCGCAGCAGCTTTAGGGCTTGGCCTGCGCAGTGGAGGTTATCAGTCCCAAATTTTTCGAAGCACACTAGAAAGCATTGGATCAGGACAGACAGAAGCCGCATTAAGTATAGGCATGAATAAGTTTGCCGCATATAGATATGTACTCTTGCCGCAAGCCCTCCGATTATCCATCCCCGCGTGGAGCAATGAATTCACCATCGTTCTCAAAGACACAAGCCTGGCATACGCCCTAGGCGTAACGGAACTGCTCAAGGAGGCAGCAAACATTGTCGCTATTACCTTGCAACCACTTGGCGTTTACTTAGTTGTTGCAGCCATCTATTTCGTCGCCAGCACGGGAATAAACAGGACAATGAACGTGCTCTACGTCCGATGGAAAATCCCAGGCCTAGGAGGAGGGACGTAATGCCACTACTGCGAGTTGAAGATGTACACAAAAGTTTCGGAAAGCAGCAAGTGCTGAAAGGAGTATCATTAGGCATCAATAAGGGTGAAACAAAAGTAATCATCGGACCAAGCGGCGGAGGAAAAAGCACTCTCCTCCGTTGCATCAACCTGCTTGTCGTACCCGACTCCGGCCACATATTCCTGGATAATGAAGAAGTAACAGGCAGACACGTGAACATAAGCCACATTAGAAGTCAAATCGGTTTCGTCTTCCAACACTACAATCTATTCATGCATCTGACTGCACTTGATAACGTGAAGCTCGGCATCGTAAAGGTGCAGAAGATAAACGAGAAGGAAGCGGAAACCCGAGCTCTGAAAGCACTCAAAGACGTTGGGATAACCGACGACCTTGTCAAGCATTATCCAGCCCAACTCAGCGGTGGCCAACAACAACGTGTAGGAATAGCTAGAGCAATAGCCATGGAACCAAAAATCATACTCTTAGATGAACCCACATCAGCACTCGATCCTGAACTCATAGGCGAAGTACTGAAAGTTATGGAGGACTTGGCAGGATCAGGTGCTACAATGCTGGCTGTGACACATGAAATCGGTTTCGCCGAAAAGGCAGCTGACGAGATCATCTTCCTAGCAGACGGAATCGTTACCGAAAAGGGTCCACCACAAGAACTTCTTTTCAATCCGAAGCAAGAACGAACAAGAAAATTCCTCGCGAGCTTAAACGAGTTGAACTCCAAATCGGACCGGAGCAGGGAAGCATAGTTGACGATTCTACAAATCCTGACTCAGTATTGGCCACTATTGCTTCAAGGTTTCGAAACTACGTTGCTTTTGGCTGCAACGGGTTTCATACTAGGAGCTGCGACAGGTCTTCCCCTTTCGCTCGTAGAGACTTACGCTCCAAGAGGATTGAGGTGGCTTGTGACGAGCTACGTTGAACTCATACGTGGAACTCCAATGCTCGTCCAACTATTCCTAATATATTACGCGCTGCCCCAAGTTGGAATTACTTTCGACGCCATGACAGCTGCCATAATCGGATTGGGAATGAACAGCGGGGCATATCAAGCTGAATATTTCAGAGGGGCAATCAATTCAGTTCAATCAGGGCAAATGGAAGCTGCAGTATCTATCGGCCTCAGCAAAACGCAAGCAATCCTACACGTGATACTGGCACAAGCGCTGAGGCTCGTGATCCCGGCATGGACAAATGAAGCCGTATATCTTATCCAATATTCATCAGTCGTCTACCTAATCACGGTCATCGAACTGACGGGCATGGGCACAATAATAGGCACCCAGACCTACGAATACGTCTCGACATATATTATAATCGCCATAATATACCTCGCAACAACACTAGCAATAGTGAGAACATCACACTTGATCGAATTCAAAACCGCGATTCCCGGCCTAACAACGAAAAACCAACGAGTCTAGTTAAAGACCTCGGAGCCAAGTAGTCGGTAAAATGGTTATCAGCATTGACGGACCGATCTTCTCTAGCAAGACGTCACATAGTTATCAGGCGCTTCGCTGTTGTTATAGTTCTCATCCTTGTCGGACTTGTTGTTTTTGTACAAACTAGATCAATCGGCTTTCGGGGTGTGGGCATACCTCAAATTGTCACAATGTCAATTCAGCTGTTTGCAATAATCAACCCGTTGAGTGTGTTGCCTACTTTCTTGTTGTGCACGCAAGGGTTATCGAACGTTGAGCGAAGTAGAATGGTTCACATTACGAGCCTGTTCGTCATCGCGCTCGTGCTTACATTCGCCTTAATTGGCCAGCTAATCATCAATGCTCTCCAGATTACAGTTTCAAGTTTCATGCTGGGCGGAGGAATTTTAGTTATGGTGATCGCGGTCAGCATGCTGCAAGGATTTCAAAGCATGAAGTTGGATGCTGAGCAAGCAGCCTTAGTTCCGATCGCAACCCCGCTGATCGTGGGACCTGGAACGATGGCTACGCTTATCGTTCTCGCGAACACTGACAATCTCATCAACGTCTTGGTCGCAGGGATGATCGCTGCGTTCGGGGTCTTCCTGATCCTCAATTATTCTGATAAAATTGCGGGTTTGATTGGAAATAACGGAGTGCAGGCCGTAAGCAGACTCATGGCCATAATTTTGGCCGCAATTGCAGCTAGCATGATCCATGGCGCATTATTAGCTTGGGGAATCGCAAAATCCTAGCTGCAACGATGTGCGTCATCGATCAGCTTTCGTTTTATCTATTAGGAAACCTGGCTTTTGGTTTCTTGCTGACTGTACTCACTGCGGTCAGTGTCATTTTGCTATATTATCCGTTCATGTAATATGAATAGGAACATTTGCGCCTTGGTGCGTGACAAGCGATTACCATTGACAAGTCTTAATTAAACAGCCTAACAACGCACATAGCGTGTGATGTAATGGGCATCGTTAATGCTAAGGTCACGCCTAGTCTTTTGGAGGTCTTGGATGTGAATTGCATTCAGGCAAATATTTCTGAAAAACCCGGCAGTTCACATCAGGCAGTTAATCAAGGTAAAATACAATGAGTCAATCTACTTTGCTACGTAAAAGGAGAGCTGCTGCCGAATCTTCTGGAATAGATGAGAACGTGCTTGCAGACCTTCGAGAAGAGCCTATGGGAAGGAATAGTAAAGGTGAGCGACAGCCCCAACACGAAGGAACGGCGAATCAATCTTTTCTGCGTGCAAAGAGGACCGTGGCTAAATCTTTCAGAATAGATGAACAGGCGCTTGAGGGTCTTCGAGAAGAAGCGAACTCTCAAGCTCTGAGCCTAAACACAATCGCTAACCAACTCATAGTGAACTATGCTAGATTCGGACGGTATATGAAACGGATGGATGGTATCTTGATGAGTCAACGGGTGCTTAGTGAATTCATCAATAATCTATCTGAGGAGAGCGCGATAAATGCGGGCAAGAGTCTAGGTAAGACGTCTCCTCAAATGTTGATGGCTGCGATTAACGGCGGCATTACTGTGGGCCGAGTGGTAGAATTGATTCATAATTTATCTTTCTGCGCTAACTGGTTCCAGTACACTGAGAAACGAGAAGGCGAACGTTGGAAGATCACGCTAATGCATAATCTAGGCCGCAACTGGTCTCAATTCATAACCCATTACATCAATGGTGCATTCACCGCAGCTGGCTGCCGAACCAGATACGAAGTTAGCGACCGCTACGTAACCTTCACAATCTAGAGAGCAAACAACTAACACAACTCACACCGCTTCACGATTTCAGAGATGGAGTGTGGGATTTCGGCACCAGTTTACCGGTACATAATAGCTGAATTCGTGGATCCGGAGGCATTCACTTGAAGAATGACTATCGCTTGGTTCAAAGAATCTTTAGGGTTTGGTTAGGAATTTTTCCCATTCCTCTTCGTCGTCAACTTCGGCTTTTAAGAGATCTTCGAATATTTCGTGAGTAACAAGGTCTGTCTTTGATGTTCGTGTCCTCTATATGGAGGTGATTATGAGGTATGCATTTAACCCAATAATTATGATGGCACAAATTACGGCTAAGATCGTTGTGATATTACGGTTTACGAAGTTCCACATAATCTCCTGGCCCTATCGTTTGTAGCATCTTTCATAAGTCGAATTGTCCGCATCATGTCGCGGACAAACACGTAACTCTCAAGGTAATTGGAATCTCAAGGTCACCTCGTTTTCGGCGGTTTCGAAATGTGGAGTGCTTCAATCATCAAACATTGGGTAGCCTAAATGAAACTTGGAAGTCGGTCATTTCGATGTTCGGGGCGAGACCCATTCCTGCCTTTAATCCGCTTTCGTAATAGTTCTTCAAGAATAAGGAGCCTTTCCTACCAAGATCGTGTCGTGCCACAATGACGTAATCTCCATCAGTCTCTGTAACTTGATACGAGACTGTGGTGATGTACTTGGAGACTAGCGTCAACCATTTCAGATACGTTTCAGGCGTAAGTTTCCCGTACAAGAACGTGACCTCAGACGGAAGGAGTTCTGGCCCAAGTTCCATGCCCGCCTTCGCAATCTGGTCTTCGCTCGTCAGCTCGACTAATTTCTTCAATATTTGATTTGGTAGGGTAGACGAGCGAAGGCCTTCTTGATACCGGCCCCACTCGGCGAATTGTATCAATACGTTAGATATGAGACCATTGATGCTAATGTTCCGTTTCTTTGCTTCCTGTTCAAGAACGCGATCAAGGCTCTTTGCGATCCGAATAGCCCTAGTCTTTGAATTTGTTCCACTCAACGACGTGTTCGATGGCATTTCCATTCTACGATAAACTGTATTCACTTGTACTAAAAAGTAATCATCAAAGTCAGTCTGTAGCGCAAAGTAAACGTCCTGGATAAAGCAAACGGAGTGGCAATTAGCTCGGGCACATGGTGGATAGACCAGTATGCGTGCGATAGATGATGAACCCCGAAAGAGCGAAAGCAGGGGAAGCAGGACACAGCTCTTCCCCGGTCCGAAAACTCCCTTCCTTGCTGAAATTGCTCCCGAACGGCAACTTTTCGAGTTCACTGTCGCGCTTGAGAATACTCCCGGAGTAACAGAAGCCATTGCAGCGGTTTTATGCAAACATAACGTCAACGTGCTCTCTCTAACGGAATTATCGGATACTTAGGGTCCAACGCAATTCGGAAGCGATTGTGATTGAGAACGAAAGAGAAGACGGTGACAAGGTCTTTTCGAATCAGCGAGTCTGCATTCAAGGGGCTTGAGGAAGACGCTTCGAATCGGAGGATTAGCGTGAACACTCTTGTAAATCAGCTCTTCCTTCGGCATGTGGACTTTGAACGATATTTTGATCAGATCGGTGAAATTCGCCTCTCACGGCCAACATTTAGCCGGATCTTGAACGCCTGCCCCGACGAGGTAATCAGCGAAATTGCTAGACTTTCAGGGAAGGACACTCCAAGAGCTTTCGTACTTGCAAAATATGGAGTATTCTCCCTAACAACCGTCTTGAACTACATCCGCATAGCGGTATTGAATGGTGGTTACGCTGAGTACAGTGAGGTGGAATCTCAAGGGAAACGAACCATAACGCTAATGCACAATATGGGCCAGAAGTGGTCAATTTTCTTACGTCATTACCTCGAATCATTGTTTGAACTTGTAGGTCATCAACCGAAAATAACCTCAAGCGAAAATTCCGTCACAATCGAAACCTAGACACATTTTTGCTCCCAACCATTGAACGCTTCTGACAACAAGATATTACAAATCATTACAAAAA
>DASQZS010000076.1:0-4490 GCA_035638535.1 Candidatus Acidiferrum sp. | reverse complement strand
ATTTTTGTTATGTATCCGAAGGTCTCTTCCACTTCTATCTCTTTGTTATTCAAGACGTCCTGTAGCATTGAGACAACCACTTGTTTCTCTTCATCGTGACTCTTGTTGGCCTGATTCGTAAACTCCTGGATTATTTCTTCTTCTTGTGATTCGAGAATTCTTTTGATTGGAAGCAAATGAGGGGGATTATCTGGAGTTAATCCGACTGCTTTCATGACGTTTCCTCCTTCTTTGACTATTCTTAGGAAGACTTCTGTGAGAACGGGGTCTCGGAGTGACTGACTCGTGTTCAGTCGCGTTAGCGATGCTAGTCCGGCGTTAGCACAGTAAACTACCAATTTTGCCCATTTGATCTCGGTTATGTTAGCCGCGTGGTCGGTAGGTATGCGCGCTTGATTCAAGATTTCAACGATCTCTTTTACTCGCTCGCTCCGTCCTTCAGGTATTTCACCTAACCAAGTGTACCCGACTGCGGTGTAGTCGACAATTCCAGGTTCGATTAGGGTCGCTCCAACAGTCGATACGCCTCCTATGACGTGACTCGAACCAGCGTACCTCGAAAGCAACTCATCCTTCTCGGCGGCGTTTTGAAAGGAAATGAACAATGTTTTGCCGAAGAGATGTGTTGAAGTCTCGAGGATGCTCTCTGTGTCACGTGACTTGACGGTCAAAAAAGCTACGTCAGCTTCAACAGTGCTAGGTGTGGAAACTACGTTTAGGTGTCGATTTATTTCGCCTTCTGGAGTCCTAATCGTGAGGCCATTATTCTTCAGGGCTTCGTAGTTTTTCCCGTGAGCAACGAGGGTTACGTCATGGCCGGCGATATCGAGCATTCCGCCGTATATCGAGCCGAGAGATCCTGCGCCGAGGATGAGGAACTTCATGCTTTCACAGTAATGATCTGGCGAGGTCGATTTTCAAGAGTTTCTTCGCCTTTGCGTCGTTACCTTTTTACTGGATCCGTATGTGGATTTCACGTATGGTACGATTTCTTTCGCCGCCATTTTAAGGAATTTTTCTTCGTCTGGACTTGTGCTTTGGAGGTAGATGTGGTTGAATCCCATCTTTACAGCTCGATCTATGGGCTTGATGATATCTTCAGACTTGGTTCCGATAAAGAATGCCTTTGCTAGGGCTTCATCAGATACCATCTGGCCCATTTCTTCGATCTCTCTTGGGTCGTATATGGGTAGCCTGAACATGAATGGAAATAGGTTACCTCTCCAGAATCGTACTTTCTTAATTGCTCTATCGAAGTCTTGGTCGTATGAGACGCCTAATTCAACTGCTCGCTCGATTTTTTCTGCATCGCGTCCGGTTTCTTTGGCTCCTTCGGCTAGGGCTTTGAGAAGGACGTTTTTGAGTTTCTCAGGGTCTACGAGGGTTGTCAAGAATCCGTCCGCATATTTGCCGGCTATTTTTGCGACTTTCGGTCCGAATCCTGCTACGTATAATGGGACTTCTGTTTCAGGCTTGGTGTAAAGCTTCGCCTTGCGCAGCTTGTAATACTTGCCGTTGAACGTTACGAAGTCGTTTGACCAGAGCATCTTCATGATCCGAATCGCTTCTTCCAGTCGTTCTATCCTTTCTTTTAGTGAGGGCCATTCGTATCCAACTGGAATTTCGTTCATCGCTTCTCCTGATCCGACCCCTAGGAATATTCGATTGGGAAACATTGCACGTAGGCTGGCGAATGCTTGCGCAACGATTGCTGGATTGTATCTAAATAGCGGGCACGTAACGGCTGTACCGAAACTAATCTTGCTTGTTCTTGCTGCGGCTGCGCCGATGAAGACCCACGTGTGGCTTTCCTGCGCTCCGGTATGCGACCAGGGATGAAAGTGGTCGCTTACCCAAAGCGTCTCGAATCCGGCTCGTTCAGCTAGAGTGGCATGTTCTAACAAAATCCTTGGATGATATAGGTCGGGTTGTGAGGCATAACCGATTGTGAACTTCATGACGTGTATCTCCCGACGGAGAGAGGGATCTACTGATTGATAATTCTATGTACGGAATTGGAGTGCAGATTCCGTTATCATAACCTCGCATAGACTTTTTACGGTCTCGTGTAATGCTCGGTCAGTCGACCTGCTTTGAAGATTACGAATATTGAGTCTTATGTTTTGCTAGTGCCTGACTACGACAGCCAGGCATGTAGTTCAGCCCAGGACGACATTGTGGTTAAGATACTGACGGATGAAGGGATCGTCGGAATCGGGGAGACGGATACTAATCCGTGGGCTACGAAAGCATACATCGAATCGCCAGGAACCCACATCATGGCGTTGGGGGTTCGAGAGTTACTGATGGGTCAAGATCCGTTGCAACCCGAAGCCCTTTGGGATCGCATGTACACTGCGACAGCGATGCCAGGAAGGAGAGGTCTCGGCATCTGCGCGATGGGCGCTCTTGACATGGCTCTTTGGGACATCAAGGGAAAAGCGCTGCAGAAACCGATTTGGGAATTGCTTGGGGGAGCCAGGCGAACAAAGATCCATCCCTATGCTAGCCTGCTACCAAACGGCAACACGTTGGATGCCTATTCCTCGAATCTTCAAGAGAAATTATTGCAAGCCAAGAAATATGGATTTACAGCGGCAAAGCTGGAAGTTTGTGTCAACGGCCCGTATTCTCATAATGGGCTCCAGGAGGCTGATTCTGAGGTCACGAAGATAGTTGCTTCTTGTAGGGAGGCGGTGGGTCCGAATATGACGCTTATGGTCGATGTGGCATATGCTTGGAATGATTGGCGAACCGCGCTGCAGGTAATCGAGACGCTCGAACCATACGACATTTACTTTGTTGAAACACCCGTGGCTACAGATGACTTAGATGGTTACGCTAAACTGGCGCGAAGAAGTCCGATCAGAATTGCTGCAGGCGAATGGCTGCAGACCCGTTTCGAATTTCAAGACTTGATAGATCGAGGGCACATCGACGTTGCACAACCCGACATAGGACGAGTCGGAGGCATAACGGAAGCCAAAAGAGTAACAGAGTACGCCGCACTTCGAGGCAGATTGATGACCCCACATTGCTGGAAAACAGGAATCGGCATTGCTGCTTCAGCACAGCTTGCCGCGGCTTCATCCAATTGTCCATTTATTGAATACTTGCCTGGAGAATTATCAGAATCAGCAATCCGGAAAGAACTGGTCAAAGATGAACTTAAGATGGTCCAAGGGGAAATCGACTTACCTCAGAAACCTGGATTGGGCATAGATCTTGACGAGGCAGCGATTCAGAAATACAGGGTGAAATAATAGGATCACATAGTGATCTGGACTTTGCATCCCTCTTTACTTTTGGCGACTTCGAAAGCTGAAGTTGCGTCGTTTATTGGAAAATGATGCGTGACGAGTGACTTCAAGTCTATTTTCCCGTGCTCGACCAGATTCATTGCCTCTTCGTAATTCTTCCAGTTTGAAGCGAACGTTCCGTACAATGAAATTTGTCGTCTCACCAGATTGGTAATGTTAAGTTCAACTGGTTTCGCGAAGATTCCGATGCTGAGAACTTTTCCTCCTTGCCTAACCATATCGCATGCGTTAACCAAGGCTTGACCTGATCCAGCCGCGACGATTGCAATATCAGCGCCTGATCCGTTTGTGGAGTTCAATGTTTCCTTGACCGAGTCGGTTTGAGTTGAAGAGATCGTTGTGAACCCGAGTTTACGAGCTAGTTCGAGGCGTTCTTTGTCAATCTCAATGCCGCTGATTAGAATCCTATTTGATCCTGACGCGCGAGCAACTTCTGCTGCCAGTAATCCGATCGGCCCTGGTCCTATGATACTAACGAAGTCAGCCGGTTCAATTCTGCAGATGTCAAATATGGCGTGACACAGGACAGAGAGAGGTTCAATGAGGGCTGCCTCCGTGAAGTCTATTTTTCCTCTTAAACGATGCAAGTGCCTACTCGGAACGACGGTCAATTCTGAGAACCCTCCGTTTCTGTGAATCCCCATAATTGAAAACTTCACGCAGAGATTCGTCTGGCCCTCACGGCAGAACTTACATTGCCCACACCCGATCACAGATTCTGCAACCACTCTTTCTCCCTTGACGAACTCGGTCACGTTGGTGCCCACGTCAGCTATTTCGCCAGCAAATTCATGTCCGGGTATGAGTGGTAGTTTGGCGAATCCTGCGTAGGCCTGGGTATAATCATAGAGACCAAGATCGCTCCCACAGATTGATGCTCTACTAACTTTGAGCAGTACATCATTTGCTCCGAATACTGGGTCCGGCACTTCCTTAACGGTAATTCCAGGCTGCGGTTTGTCTTTTACTACTGCCTTCATTTAGATCAAGCTGCCTTTCACATAATGTGCTGACTTGATTGAACTGCGAGTAATCGCGCCGAGCTTTCGAAACTTCAAGTATGACCAACTTCCAACTGGTGAGGCGAGACTAATGAACTACCTCGTCACGGGCGGAACCGGATTCATCGGTGCGTACACCATAAGAGATCTCTTATCCCGAAATGACAGC
>DASQZS010000075.1:0-5290 GCA_035638535.1 Candidatus Acidiferrum sp. | reverse complement strand
GTAACGCGTTCTCAAAAAAAGGAGCAGGTGACCCATAAGGATCAAGATCGATCAAATCAAACCTATCCACCATGTGACTGATCAAAAGTACGTTCGCCTCCTCCTGTACGACTGACACCTTATCTCCAACATCATTCAGTTCAATCATCCTTGAGGCGCATTGAACCGATCTCGGATCGGCATCAGCGGCGATCACACTCTTGACATTGGGAGCCTCGACAACGTAACGAACAGCCCTGACCGCAGATGCGGTCATTGGATCACAAATTCGCAAATGTCTCCAAACCGCAAAATGGGATCGAGCAAACAACATGGCAACGTCACGATTCAAGTTCATCCTAGGATTGTAGAACACCGCTTGTGTTCCGAGCTCGTCGGCGAGAAGTAATCTAGCCTTTCCCTCCGTGATCTCAACGGCTCGTGAAGCGTTCATACGCGCTTATCTGCTTCCTTCAATTTTCCATCGACCACGAAAGGAACTTGGTCGCGGTTCTGAACCGTCAATTCTAAGATTTCATAGTGTTGATTCCGCTTGATGGACTCAATCATCGGGTGGGACGCGCTACGATGTATCGTACCGACTAGTGGTTTCGGAGAACACAGGGCTCTCCTGACTGCATCGACAAAGACAGATGAACATAACTCCATTGGACCAATTTCGTCAATTACGACAACATCGGCGCTCGAGAGCGCGCTAACGATAGCAGTCACTCCGACGCGCGAAATATCAACCAAATTCACACCATACCTTCCAACCCTAGGGCCTTGACGGATGTTGACGTGTGCAAGAATCCCTACGGTAGGATTTGTTACATCCGCTAAGCTGAAACCCACCCTCGTCCCGGCTTGGCGAATTTCTCCCGAAATCATGCCGCCAACCCTCTTACCACGGCATTTCAATAAGTCGCAAATCTTCCTTATCGCTGTAGTCTTGCCTGAGTTAGGCTGGCCAGTCAGGAAGATCCGACAAGAAGTCATAGTCAGCAGACTGAGGCACGCAGCTATTAACTTCAGAAGCTGAGAATGCGTATGGGTAAGTGTCAATGAGCGATTGGATCGCTGGAATAGACGACGCTGGGCGCGGCCCAATTATAGGGCCTCTAGTTATCGCAGGCGTACTTATCAGAGAAGACGAAAAAACTAAACTGGCAAATCTGGGAGTCAAAGACTCAAAGATGCTTACTCCTGAATCTCGCACTCGACTATCCGCCAAAATACGCGCCTTCACCTCAACGATCAGCGTTCATGAAATTCAACCCGAAGAAATAGATGACGTAGTTTTACATGCTGAAAAATTGCGTAAACTCAACTATCTCGAAGCCAAAGTGATGGCTCAAGTTGTCAAAGATCTGAAACCCTCGAAAGTCTACGTAGACGCATCCGACGTTAATGAAACACGATACGGAGAAAACATACGCGAATTTCTCCCAGAGGAATTGAAAAACATTAAAATCGTCTCGGAACACCACGCAGATCGGACCTATCCTATAGTCTCCGCTGCCAGCATAATCGCTAAGGTTACACGTGACTCAGTGATCGCGAATCTTCATCTACGCTACGGAGATTTTGGATCAGGCTACATCACTGATCCCAAAACTATCGAGTTCCTGAAATCCTGGAGACGAACTCATACCGAATTTCCGCCGATCGTAAGGTTATCTTGGAAAACCATCAAGCAGATCGAAGACGAAGTTGCTCAGTCACGACTCGGACCATAATTATGCAGCTCTTTAGGAATTCCGAACCCGATAACAACGAGGGTATGAAATTGATTGAGTAACTCCGTCAGCTGAGGCCGATAAAGAAACGTATGTTCATTATGTTTGTATAACTCATGAAAATCGTCAGTCGTATTTCCAAGAATCTTCTGAACGGTAAAATCTTCAATCAAGCCTCCTGATACCGTGTACACGGACTTACCTAGATCCATACGACGAACTATAATGAATGGAAGATTTACCCGATCACGATATTCAGCAGGTACGATTCCTGCTAGTGCATTCAGCTCTGAAGATTTGAGCAGAATTGATGATCCATCCACGGCCTCAACAGTTGGATTGCTTAGCTTCAACAATTCACTCAAAGCACGCCTCCGCTTCGGAAGATGCGCGTTAATCTGCTGAAGTTCACGACCAATTAACGCATCAAAAACCCGATCAAAAGGAGCCTTCGCATTCATAATGACATTACTCGGGCATAGCCAGAACCATGGCATGGTCTTTTTCGTAAGGCTCAAGCTTGAGCGCCTGCGCGATGCGAAATCCGCGGCTCTGTAATACTTGGATTTCCTGTTTGAAAACATCGGTTGGTTCCATGGTCACATCGACGCTCCTCGATTTAATTGCCATGAGCACTGATCCCCCTGGCCTCAGAAACACCTTCGCGTTATCTGCCAATATCTTCGCCTGTTCCGGTTGAGCTACGTCGGAATAGATAACGTCAACCGCGCTAACCAGCGACTTATATTTTTCTGGTTGACGCGCGTCAGATAAAATTGGGTAAACGTTGCTACGATACTGACAAAGGGAATCGATAAGCTCTCGCATGCTGCGTTGAGCAAACTCAACACAGTAGACACGCCCATCATTCTCCACAATGTCGCTGACGTGGCTTGCAGTCGTTCCGGAAGCTGAGCCGAGGTACAATACGTAAGATCCACGCCTCACGGGGAGAACGTTCACGTTACGTAGAATTGCGGCGGCCAGTTTACTTCTGTAAGCATCCCACGTTCTATACTCGATTTCTCCATCGCGAACTAACGTTTCCCCATATACGCTGATGCCGGGCGCAAGATTCTTTGTCGCTAGACGTCTCGATCCATCTTCGACGGTTACCCAGAAGACGCCTTCGTAATGATCATCGCGCTTTGCGTTTCCGTCCAAAGTCTCTCTTTCTCTGGAATCGTTCTCTTGGCGGTGGAGGTGGTGACGACGGAGGCGCTGTCTTATAGCGTTCCTTTATTCCCTCGATCTTCTTGTTAACATCGTCTTTGAGTTTTTCACCAACGAATTCACCTTTGAATGCATCCACTCTTGCGGCGATAGTCAGTTTGCCGGAGAGAGTTCTAGCTATCTTCCCACGCTGCCATCTCGGCGCTTGGTGAATCGCGGTGTGCTGGAATATTACTCCGTGCTTCGGTGGTCTCGCTCCTGTCTTCAAAGATCTGAACAGCGCCTTCTCTGCGCCTAACACTTGAAGTGTGCTTGCTGGCATTTTTGCCAGATTATTCAGGCTACCCGCAATCGAAATGAGTCTTGCTGATAACGCCGCTCCAACGATCGCCGTCATATTGGGGGCCACTTGTTTCAGAACATCCTCGACGTAAGACTCGCTCTTCGCCCTAAACCTGTAAAGTTCTAGCATCAGTTCACAGAATGACCGTAGAACCACCAGGTCTTGCTCTTCAATTTCTCCGCCCATTGACTTCTTAGCCGACGCCGTGAGTTGTTCAGCCGTCTCTTTAGGCAGACCTTGGTCTACAAGATTCGTAAGTGTGAAATTTCGTCTATCTCCAAGTTTCGCTACCAGCCTAGCGTACGTGTCATGATTTTCAATGAGGCGATCCATCTCTGGGAAGTGCAGACCATACCATTCCCTCACCCTCCCAGCAAGCAGATTCAACGTCTTATCGAGATCGTCCACGGCACGCATTGCCTGGACAGCGCTTAGATCACGTTTTGTAGCTGCGAGAGCGATGCCTGTTCGAGCAATTTGCAAAGTAACCTGGCGCGCGAATTCGTTGTATCCGGCCGGCGTTCTTGTTACGCCGAGGTCAAGGCCTTGCGCTTTCAACCAAGTTTCGCGGTCTTCTGAATCTGAGCTTAGCCGGTTGCGGAATTTTTGGATCACTGGATCTGGTCTGATCAAAACCTCTAATCCGGCTTCTCTCGCTGTGTTGCCGAGAAGCTCATTTTCGAAAATTAATTGATGAAGCTTGGCAACCCGTTTCATCGCGTCGATTATCCGTGCATCAGGCTTGCCGTCTTGTAGTTGTCGCAGTTGAGCGGCAGCCTCTGTCGGGCCACCGACAAATAGTTCTCTTTCTATGATGTTTTCCTGATCATTGATAAAGAATAGTCCGACAGGCGTTTCTACTACGAATACTTGCAACTTCATGAACTCCAGCTTAGGTCATCGGCTCGGTTAAGCCTCGGTCTGCTAAGCGTTCGAGGCTTGAATAAACCTTTGTAATGGAGAGCGACAGAAACCGATGTTTTTCCTAAGCTTGCTCAGGCATTTCTAATTGGCCGAATACGCTAACGTCTGTGATTTGACGAAATGAACGAAAAAGTCGCACGAGAAGATGAGGAGACTCTAGCTGTTCCGTCTTTCTTACTTTTTCTCCCAAGAGGCGATAACTTTTTGGACCTTTTTGGGCCACTCGATTTTTCCGCCGCAGCTGTCGCAGTATTTGGCTTGGAGAAATATTTCATGCTTGCAGTTCTCGCAAAAGAACCGTTCTTGGCGTTGAACGCTTTCAGTTACAGTCATATGCGACACACCTGTACCTTTGACAGGCTATCGATATGTTCGTTTACGCCTCTAGGAACGCAAATTTAGCGACGTGTAATTGTACGGCTGAACAACATTATTGCAACTTTCTGTTTATCCTAGTCTGTAAAGCCGCCTTAATTAGAAAGTTACAGGCGCCCAACCTGTAGCATCATAGCATTATGCCGCAATTTCTTTGGAGTTGGATGGTCTGTCAAGCGCGATTCGACGTATCGTTTGGTGGGTTTTCGCAGGTAATCGAGGGGGCCCGAATCGCGCTAGACTCATAGTTGTACTGAAAGAACAACCCATGAATGCTAATCAACTATCGGAAAGGCTTCAGATGGATTACAAAACCGTTCGTCATCATCTTAGAGTGCTGGCGAAAAACAGAATGATTGTTGAACAGGGCGATGGATACGGTACAATGTACTTTGTCTCTCCGGAACTCGAACAATGCTATGACGAGTTTGCGAAAATTTGGGAAAGAATTGGGCGAAAGTAGTATAATGATGACGTTGACTGTCGATATGCGGAGCAGCTGAACTGTATGCAAGGGTTGATAATTCAAGCTATGGCTGTTTTCTCGTTCATTAACGTAGTACTTCTCCTTGCTCTGATAGCCATTTATTGTGACAGTTTCAGAAAAATCAAGGCTCAATTCACGGTAGGGTTAATTTTCTTTGCAGCTATTTTCCTTGTGCAGAACTTACTTGCGCTTTATTCTTATCTCGCCATGTTCATGTATTATGCAGATGCGGTCGCGGGTATCGTGCTTGCCATAACGATTGCTCAAACG
>DASQZS010000074.1:0-4117 GCA_035638535.1 Candidatus Acidiferrum sp. | reverse complement strand
GATTCAACATCGCCTATCTCAACCCGACCAGTAAACAGGTAAATTTTACCACTTTGCAGCCTCCGACAGACCTTGGCGTTGTCATAATCGTTCCAAATATCGAAAAGAAATCAACAGAAGAGACACGCCACCTTGTCCCATTAACAGTGGCGAAAGACAAGTACATCGCATCCATGAGTTACGTTTCAGTAATTTCTATCGCCTTCGCACGGAAGGATGTAAGATCTATTCTTGAAACGCTTCCATGGGATTTCGTGGTTGAAGCGGCCCGCGCGGATGGAGGCGCTTACGGTGAAGGAGTTACCTCCACATTCTTACGGGAAGAAAAACAGGTTCTGACTGAAAGATATCACGTCGCAGAAACGATAAGCGGCGCCGGACCTTCACGTGCGCTATGGTTTAGCATATCTGAGGATGCTAAAATGAAGAAAAAGAATCGTGTGGGGCTGATAAACCCTGCAATCGAGCTCGTTTCGGGGCAACTGGAATCACTAGGCCATAAGGTCCAGAAGATATACGTCACAAGACCCTCCAGAAGAGGTGCGGCTATAAAATCGAGCGAATGAAAATGGCAACCCCCGTTATTCATCAACATGCGTTCACGTGCATAGCGTGCAACGCTAGACTTAAACCGAGTAAACGATTCTCCTGTCCAAGATGCGGAGAACTACTCGAGATCACTTATGACTTATACTCTAGACGTCGCGCCTTCATAACGTCGCTGAAGAAGCCGCCGCCTTACTCCGTATGGCGATATCGGGAACTTCTCCCGATCGCAGACGCGCATCCGATAAGCATAGGTGAGGGTGGAACAAGCCTCACGAAATCTGATCGGCTCGCTAGGAAACTTGGGCTAACTAAACTCTACTTCAAGAACGAAGGCCAGAACCCAACCGCTTCGTTCAAAGATCGAGGAATGACCGTCGTTATCACAAGAGCTATGGAATTGGGAGTTCGAACCGTGCTATGCGCGTCGACAGGCAACACGTCAGCCTCAATGGCGGCTTACGCGGCCAAGGCTGGACTGAATGCTTCCGTGCTGATTCCATCAGGAAAAATCGCGAAAGGGAAACTGATACAAGCGATAATCCACGGAGCAAGAATTGTAAAGATTTCCGGGAACTTCGATGCCGCCCTAAAAAAAGCACGCCGAATTGCTGAACAACGCGATGATGTTTACCTAGTCAATTCTCTAAATCCTTACCGGATCGAAGGACAGAAGACTATCTCCTTCGAAATGTGGGAACAACTCGGGAAGCGTGTTCCTGACGCCGTCTTTGTCCCCGTCGGAAATGCAGGTAACATCAGTGCGATTTGGAAGGGATTTCGGGAACTAAGAGATCTTAATTTGATAAATCGTACGCCTAGGATGATCGGCGTACAAGCTGCGGGAGCAGCCCCGCTTGCCGCAGCGTATGCCCAGGGGAAAGATCGGATTGTTCCATGGGAGCATCCTGAAACGTGGGCTAGCGCGATTAGAATTGGAGCACCCGCTAGTTGGCGGAAGGCCCTCAAAGCAGTTCAAGAATCTAACGGATCCATGCTGTCAGCAACCGACAACGAGATCCGTCGGGCTCAAAAACTATTGGCAGATCATGAAGGGCTCTTTGGAGAACCTGCTAGTGCCGCGGCAGTAGCAGGTTTGATCAAAGCGCGCCGAACAGGACTCGTTGGAGCTCATGATGTCATCACCTGCGTTATAACGGGACATGGCCTCAAAGATCAAAGCATCATCAAACAACGCTAATTGGCGATAGAGTCACCGACACTCATTTCTGCGAACTACGACTATTAGCATCAGAATTCCGAATGCGACAGCGACCATGGTCATATTGAATTCTGGCACTGGTGTTGACGAAGATGAGAAAGTAGCGTTCCAAGTGCCGGTAGTTGGAATGGCTTGATTCTGAGGAATTTGTTCTGTGTCAGGAGAATTGGTGAATGTTATGGTGCCTCCAAAGGTTCCGGCTGCAAACGTACCCTTCAAAGAACCCGACCATTTTCCGTTACCGACGAAGTTTGCGTTGCTAAGGAAAACCTGAACCTTACCCGTCACATTTTGAATGCTGCCGGATACAGAGGTGCCGTTACTGAAGCCAGTCCAGACGCCATGCGCAGCAACCGGGAAGGACCCGTAAGAGGTCTGCATCTGATTATTCACAATCATCTCCATCGAAATACTGTTGTCCTGGTGAATTGTAGCATCTAAAAGCTGACCGTTGACACTTCCATATCCTTGCAAGACAAGCTGCAATGAACCCTGACCTTCTGTCGCATACACCGGTCGAGCATAATGTAAGATTGCGGACATCATCAAAACGTAAAGCACGATACTTGTAATCAATCGGGTTCTCAAATCGGTGACGACTCCCATCCATCCGTTCGAGTTGTAGAGTCGAACTATACCCTGCTCGCTTTATGATTTCTCAGGACTCGAAGCCTAAGTATGGTGTGAAGCTCCTCTAATGATTTGCGTTCGTTGGCGATGTGTGAGGACGGGCCGATGCTCGTAGTCATGACATGTTACGAATGGTCTCGGGACCTGATGCCACTGTTGGGTTCTTTGAATCTCCAGACGCCATGTGAGTGTATTCTTTGGTTATTCGGGCCAACAGCTCGTGTGCAAATTTGATTGCCGAATCGGACAGCACGTATTCGTTGTTCTCTATTTCGATGACTAATCGTTTGCCTTTGAATCGTGCTATCACTTTGCTTATTCCATCTTCGGATACCCAGTTCAGTGTTGTTTCATCCTTGGTTTCAGCATAACCTAACCATCGTAGTGTGCTAAACCAACTGTACTTGAGTCTACTGATTAAATCTGAAATGGAGATATCGGAAGGTAGGTAGGTCTCCAAAATTCCGTGCATCTGTGACGTGGAATTTGGTCGCTTTACTATCGCCGATCCCTGTGGCGTAAGACGGTACCCGTCTGTTGTGTGTTCGATTAATTGATCGTCTTCCAATCGGTGTAAGGCCCGTGACAAAGTTTCCTGATGGATTCCAAGTTTCCGTTTTAGCCCTTGGAAGCCAAAATCGGATTGCGAGTCAAAGGCATCGAGCACGTGCCAATCAGTGCTCCGTAAATCATATTCATCTGCCTCATGCATTTTCATATTACTCCAATCTTGGATGTCCAATATGAGGGCAGGGATATAATAAACGTATCCTCAACCCTTGGATACCCAATAATGATTACTTTCGGCGTATTGGAGATTCGAATATCTCCCCAAATGCTCTTGTGAAGTAAATTGTTGCTTCGGTAACTCCGGTTCGCCCTTCTCTCGTCAGTTCATACACTGTTTTTCTACCTTCAATACGTACTTGGATTAGGCGCCGATTCTTCAGATCCTTTAGTGCTGGATAAATTGTTCCTGGATTCGGCCTTTCTCCCTTCCTTTTAGCAATTTCATCAGCTAGCTCTTGCCCATACATGGATCGTTTGGAAAGCAGCCAGAGGAGCATGAATGAGAGCATTCCGCGCATATCGCAGCAGTAATCTGCCTGCTCGCATTTCTTCGGCATCTTCCCTCATAAAATATTGGACGACCGATACTGTTAAACTTACGCTTTTAAGTCATTGATTTGGAAGAAGTTTCAGTAGGCTATCGACAACGATTTGTTCTTCGCCATCCTTGAGGCATTGTGGGTTAAGGAATAATTTGTTCTCAAGTGCGTACGCGTAAACTGGAGGATTAAGTTTGACGAGAGCGTCTAATAGTTCGATCGCGGTTTTTTGAGTTAGGATTTCGATCTCAACTCGAGGAATGGAGACCGGTCTATTGTGCGGTACTCCGGGGAAAGTTTTCTTCACCTTTATCTTCGAAGATTTTGACAATCGATCAATCATGAAATCAGTTTTCTTCTCCCATTCACTCAGGCGTGCTTTATGATCTGTTCTAATGTAGCGTTTTATCGCGACTGCGAAAGCGACAATGTCTTCCTTGCTCGTTTTCATTGGTCTGCCGATGTAGACGCGGCGACCCGTGCCATATGGTTCGTAACTCTGTGGACCTAGCCTCATGCAACGTTTAACGAGTTCTCGCTTACCCAGTATGACGCCTGTATCGTTGGGCGCGCCGATATCCTTGCCGCCCGAGAATAGTACGATGTCTGC
>DASQZS010000073.1:0-7951 GCA_035638535.1 Candidatus Acidiferrum sp. | reverse complement strand
TGGTCGATTCGCTCACTGCCGCATTTATATGAGAACGAGAACTGAGAATTAGCTGGCGATGGCAGGAGGATCGGGGAGCCAGCCGTTCCCTGTTACCCGAAATCGGCTTCACGCGGGGACCCGTCAACCCGAGAGAAAGGTGGCTCCGGACCTCAGTAGGCCTTCAGCATTAACAATGAAACTCTGCCCCACCGGGCCAGCGTAAGAGGGAATCCTTCTGAAGGGAAAGGTTCACCTCTTCATCGTCGAACCCGATGAGGCTCGGAAGAGAGCAGTTGTAAGGCGAGCGCCAAGGCGCTGATGGGATCACAGGGTCCAGGAAGTTCTGGAGACACCGCTGTGACGAGGACTACCGATTCCTTGGGGATGCTGCCATCGCCATATCTTCTTGATAAGCTAACTGGCAGAAGCACCTTGAGAACGCTTAATACGACGAAACTAGTCTACGCTAAGAAAATCACGGAAGGGTCGAGCGTTGAGTCGGAAGCCTCCTGAAATAAAAATCTACGACAAATGGAGCACAGACGAGATCGAAGTAACAGACCCAGGTCTCGAAAAATATCTATCAGTTAAGCCAACCCTCTTTCCTCACAGCGGCGGCCGACATGAACACAAACGATTCCGAAAAGCTTCCCTGAACATTGTGGAACGACTCGTCAACAACATGATGCGTCCGGGACGAGCAGGCGGGAAGAAAACTAAAGCCATAGGGATCGTTAGAAACGCACTTGACCTGGTCAACTTAAAAACAGGAAAGAATCCGGTCGACATCCTAGTTAAAGCAGTAGAGAACACAGCACCTGCGGAAGATGTCACACGCATAGCTTACGGCGGCATCGTCTACCCGATCTCAATCGACATTTCTCCACTCAGGAGAATAGATATTGCATTACGATTCATGACTGACGGTGCACGACAAGCCTCCTTCAGTAACGCTAGGACGATCGATGAATGCTTAGCTGAAGAGATCCAATACGCAGGGCAGCGAGATAATCGAAGCTACGCTGTCAGAAAACGTGACGAGATGGAACGAGTTGCGTTGGCCTCTCGTTAAAATCGATTCGCAGAATTTCTAACCCTTAAATACCGGGTACCTTTTCAGTACCAAATCGTCAGAATACTTGGAAAGATGATGTATGTCCGCTTCAAAGAAACCGCACTTGAACCTTATAATCATAGGCCACGTCGACCATGGAAAAAGTACCATGACAGGACACCTCCTATTCGATACCGGCAATGTTGATGACAAGACCATAGCCAAATATGCAGACGAATCGACCAAGTCGGGAAGAGGAGAGACTTTCAAATTCGCATGGGTTCTCGACACGCTCAAAGAAGAACGCGAAAGAGGAGTCACAATCGACCTGCGATTTGAGAAATTCGAGACAGACAAAGTATTCTTCACAATCATAGACGCTCCAGGCCACCGAGACTTCATCAAAAACATGATCACAGGCACCAGCCAAGCTGACGCCGCAATCCTAGTTGCCTCATCGAAAAAAGGCGAATTCGAAGTCGGCGTAGGCCCAGGAGGCCAAACCCGAGAACACGCTTACCTAGCCAGAACCCTAGGAGTTGCACAACTCGCCGTTGCCGTCAACAAAATGGATGACGAAACCACCAACTACAGCGAAGAAAGATACAACGAATGCAAAAAAGAAATGGAATCACTGCTCAAAGTCGTAGGATACGACACATCAAAAGTCCAATTCGTCCCCGTCTCAGGATGGCAAGGCGACAACCTCGTCAAAAAATCCGACAAAACGCCATGGTACAAGGGTCCGACACTACTGGAAGTCCTAAACAGTTTCACGGAACCACCCAAACCAACCAACAAACCGCTCCGCATCCCCGTACAAGACGTCTATTCAATCACAGGCATCGGAACCGTACCCGTCGGACGAGTCGAAACTGGAGTACTAAAAGTCGGCGACACAGTAGTGTTCATGCCTGCCAACGCACGCGGCGAATGCAAAGATATCGAAACCCACCACACGAAAATACAAGAAGCCGTACCAGGAGACAACATAGGCTTCAACGTTAGAGGAATCGCTAAAAACGAAGTTCACAGAGGAGACGTAGCAGGCAAGTCCGATAACCCACCCACAGTCGCGAACGAATTCATAGGAAGAATCATCGTAGTCTTCCACCCGACAGCAATCGCAGCAGGATACACACCCGTCATGCATGCACACACAGCAACCACCTCAGCAACCTTCACCGAACTACTTCAGAAAATAGACGCACGATCCGGGCAAGTTACTCAAGAGAAACCAGACTTCCTCAAAACAGGCGACGCAGCACTTGTCAAAATAAGGCCCCTACGCCCACTAGC
Organism: Candidatus Acidiferrum sp.; assembly: GCA_035638535.1. Classification (GTDB taxonomy): domain Archaea; phylum Thermoproteota; class Bathyarchaeia; order 40CM-2-53-6; family 40CM-2-53-6; genus FEN-987. The sequence goes on along the minus strand of DASQZS010000073.1, from coordinate 5,616 downwards.
AATCGAAACCTACAATGAAATTCCACAACTTGGAAGATTCGCAATCAGAGACATGGGCAGCACAATCGCCGTTGGCGTAGTCGCAGAAGTAACCGAGAAAGCAACAATACCAGAAAAGAAAGGGTAACCCTCTTTCTTTCTCTTCCAACTTTCCGCTTTCCAAAACAGCGAACCTTTTTTAGACGCCCCCAGAGCATGGGGGATACTTCGCATTAACAGGAAAGGAAGACAGTGGTCAACAAAGCACGAATCAGATTGTCAAGTACCGACCCGCAAGGGTTGAACAGTATATGCGGCGAAATCATGAAAATCGCCGACAGAACCGGCGTAAAACTTCGCGGCCCAATCCCACTCCCAACCAAACGTCTATGGGTCCCAACTCGAAAAAGTCCCTGTGGGGAAGGAACCCACACATGGGACAGCTGGGAAATGCGAATTCATAAACGGCTCATTGACGTCGATCCGAACGAACGATTCCTTAAACGCCTGATGCGAATACAGACACCTGAAAAAGTGTTCATCGAAATAGAGTTACTCTAAGCCTAGATCCCGACTTATTTCATAAGTCGGTTTATTCTCCTGGCTAACCGAAAATCTTTCCCGGTCAATCCACCCTCGTCATGGGTGGTAAGACTGAGCCGGATTTTGTTGTAGTGGATTGAGACGTCCGGATGATGATACATGTCCTCAGCGAAACGGGCGACACGATTCAGGAATCGAATGCCCTGCATGAAATCATCAAAAACGAACAACCGCGAAATCCGTTTACCTCGCAACGTCCAACCCCTAACGGTGCGAAGTTCGCGTCGGATCTGTCTCTTGTCTAATCTCAACGTGGACACGACGTTACCAAGGTTTGGGGTGAGGATGGATAAGTAATTTTGTTAGAGGTTGTGGCGAAGATTAACATACCGCCAAACAAGAACTAGGCATGTAATGCGGGGGTACCAGAGCCAGGTCAAATGGGCGGGTCGCGTGCCATAGTGCATGCTGATGCCTACGCTTGGCCACGCGCGCTACACTCAAGATTCGCGTTGCGCTAGGCTTCGCGCGCGGGTGAGCTATCCCGTGGCGTAGGCCTTCGTGGGTTCGAATCCCACTCCCCGCACCAACAGCGCTACCTCCGAATACAACACATCTTAGACTATGCATGGAACCTACGTGAAGGATACGCAGAAAACACGATTTTTCGACATTTTTTACCCGTAGCGTCTAATAATTTACAGTACAGTTACAAGCCTATTGTAGGCTTTTGCTTCTTGCCGCAGATATCGCGGGAGATGCTAAAGCGTCAACCTACGGCGTTGGTCCGATTTCGAATATGTGTTCGAGATCGTAGTTGCTGAAACAGGCAAAGGCGATCTGCGTCTTTGTTTTAGTTATGCCCGGAACCTTAGAGAATTGATGGGTTACTATGTTTGCGAGTTCATCAGCCTCCTTAGCTCGGACAATAGCGATCAAGTCATAATCTCCCGCCACAGAATACACTTCTGTTACGCTCCCGATCTTAAGCAGTTCATCCGGAACTTCTACGATGCGTCCCCTTTCTACGTTCATCATAACGAACGCAGTTATCAAGAAAAGATCCCGAAATCTCTTCTGACCACGCAACCTTAAAGATTATTATTATTGAACGCCACGCCGTAGCAGTTCGCTTGGTTCGAGGCATTTATGCATAGAACGTTCGATGAATTAGAATGAGTTGCAATATTTGAAAGACTTACGAGGATTCTCTCTAGTGGTTTATGTTTCACTCTGCTTGGTTTGGGGATCCACCTGGATGGCGATCAAGGTTGGCTTACGATTTCTTCCTCCATTCGCATTCGCGGGAATTAGTTTCGCAATATCGACATTATGTCTTCTCGTAATAACGAAACTTCTACACACACGCTTTCCTAAAGATCGGTCTTCGTGGGGAGTTATGATATTCTTGGGTCTTACGATGATGGGTGCAGCTTTCGGGTTCCAATACTGGGGAGAACAATATATCTCCTCGGGCCTGGCAGCGGTTCTCTTTGCAACAGCTCCGTTGTTCGTAGTAATATTTGCTCACATACTCATTGAGGAAGAGAAGATAACTAAATGGAAGGCGACTGGAATCATAATCTCCTTCGCCGGCATGCTTGTAATATTCCGGCAGGAACTTACGTCCGTATTCGGTTGGAACACCCAATCTTCGCTTTATGGTGCATTAGCGGAAGTCGCAAGTGCAGCCACTACTGCGTTGGCAATCGTGGTTTACAAGCGGTTCTACGCAGAAATTGATCGTCTAGCCAACTTGCTGGTGCAGGCCACAATCGGTTGTCTCTTCGTATTGAGTCTGGGGTTAGGCTGGGAAAGATCTTCATCATTCGATTTTACTCCGCTTGCAACCGTGGCGACAATCTACCTAGGCCTAGCTGCAACATTACCGTACATTGGATACTACTGGCTGCTGGAGAAGAACTCGGCGATTAACGTTTCAACGGTAACATTCATTGTCCCTATCCTAGCTCTCGTCTTAGGGTGGATTTTGCTAGGTGAACAAATAACTGCAAGCACTCTCCTAGGGGGAACCTTGATCCTAGCTGGCGTCCTCTTGACAACCGGATTCGATAGAGGGCGGTCTGAACAGATCAAAGAATTACGGAAACCGTCAGACTAATCCTGGCTACACAAACGATTAGAAACAAACAGAAAACACGAGAATTTCTACGTCTAGTGTATCCTGTAAGAACGAATACGCAAATACAATAACCAAGAATTGCATTGGAGGGGGACTGTCCCGTAATTGAACTTCAAAACGATTTACAGGTTGGCCATCTATGGAACGTTAGGGATAGCGCTATGTGTCGCTCTCGCTCATCTGGTCGGGTTTCTGGATTTTCGGATCTTTGTCGATTATATGACTGTCTTACTTGGAAGCGCAGCAATCTTACTGGCAATAAGATTGGAGGAACTCGTAAAGGAAATGAGGACTGGGGAAGTTAACGAAAAGATTTCTATGATTTACGGATACGGGTTGAACATGCGGCATGCAATGCCGAGGCTAAGTCAGAGCGACTGCGAATACTACGCTGAAAGGATGCATCACGATCTCACGGCTATGATCCCGATTAAGGATGAGATAAAGAAAGATTTGAAAGAGGAGTTGAAGAAGGCAGAGGTTGTGCTATTAGATGCAATGAGAGAGAGCAAATTTGATGATGAGGCACAGCAGCGCATTAGCGAAGACTTCGACAAATTACTCCGTTAGAACTCTCCTAAGATATAGCTGAGTTTGCTAGCTTCAACTCTTGGGCCGTCATTAAGCAAAAATTATATCGGGATCCAAGTCACAAATGTGACTTACATCTTTAGTTTTAGTAGCCCTTCCAGTTCTTCAATCTTCTTTTGTATGAACATTGCCGGATATTCGTTTTCCCATGTCAGTGTAATGTCATTCTCAGCAGGAGGCATGTTCATGGGGTTTAGCTCCCAAGCACCTTCAACAACTATCCCAAGCTCCCTTTCGTCATACTTGAGAAGTAACCTATACTCTATCGGATCGTCGCCTTTAGCAATGGTTTCGATTTTTAGCGCATTCCCTTCCGTCCGTACTTGTGAATAACCATTGTCTCGAAGTACTTTCTTGGCTTCAGTTAGAGAGAGTGGCATAGATGGAAATAATGGTGACTGGCTATTTCCAACTTACGGTATCGGCAACTTGCTGAATGTTATCGCAACTAAAAGTTATTTACAAAAAATGTCTCATCATAATTTCATAATTGCGCATCTCGATATCGCCGTCTAACTGCTGACGTGCATACTCCATAGGCATGGATTATTTGATAACTGCTTGATGATGCACGTCGCAGTCGCTACAAGCCTACAGGACTAACTCCATCTTCGAGCAATTCCAAATAACGATCACACTTAGGGCATTTGCGGGCAGTAAAAGGAACTTTCTCTTTGCAGTTCGGACAGTTCTTTGTATCATCCAAGTGATCTATCCACTTAGTGAAGTCTCCTTTCCACTTAGAGAGATCTTTTGCGAGAACCGCTTTAGCCGCTTCTCGGTCATCGTTCATTTCTTTCATGAGTTCAAATAGGACCTTTGCCACCTTCGGGTGCACCATGAGCTCGTCTAGTTTCTTTTTGGCGGCTTCGTTAGACTTACTTGCCATACCGCATACTCCAACCGCATCAGATATAGCCGTTTGCATCGATCAAAAGAATCTGCAATAGCTTTCAGTTAGATTTGATTTGACTGACGTTGACACTGTCCCGGTAGCAGATGAGTCAACACGACGAAGTTTCCCACTGGGCCACGAATTCAGTTATATGTACCGGCATAATGTTGTCTAGATATCGGAGAAATGAATTTGACGAATAGTCGTTCTGCTTATGGGACTGTCGAACAGGCGCATGAAACTTGAGGGTCGGGATCTTAAACGGCGGCGGTGATTGCGCTGGACTCAACGCTGTCACGCGGGCCGTAGTGCGAAAGGGCGAACAATTCGGTTTCGAGATTATCGGAATACGGCATGGCTGGGCAGGGCTGATCGATGTGGATACGGTACCATTGAACTGGAACATCGTTTCACAGATCATCAAGGACGGAGGCACTATCCTTCACACAACTAGAACAAATCCATTTAGTAGACAACACGGACCGGAAGCGGTTCTGAAAAACGTGAAGGATCTTGGCTTAGACGTGCTGATCGCTGTTGGCGGAGAAGATACGCTCAGTGTCTGCGCCAAATTCTCGCAGATGGGATTAAGAAGCATTGGAGTTCCAAAGACTATCGATAACGACGTTTACGGCACCGACGTCACCTTCGGTTTCGATTCTGCCGTGAACGTGACCGTGGAGGCGATTGATAGAATTGAAACCACAGCTGAGTCGCACGATCGAATAATGATTGTGGAGGTCATGGGACGAAATGCAGGTTGGATTGCCGCTTACGCAGGAGTTGCTAGTGGGGCAAATCTGACTCTAGTTCCTGAGGAGCCTTTTGATCTAGATGAGATTTCGAACTTTCTTAAGAATCGACACAAATCTGGCGCGACCATGTCAATAGTCGTCGTTGGCGAAGGATGCAGACTCAAAGGTAAATCGTCAGAGGTTAGTTCGGAGACAATCGACGAATTTGGTCACCCACGCCTCGGAGGAATCGGTGAGCTACTGGCTAAGGAACTTGAGAAAAGAGTTGGAATTGAAACTCGCGCCGTAATTTTAGGTCACCTAGTAAGAGGAGGACGCCCATCAGCTTACGACCGTATACTAGCAACCCGTTTGGGAGCCGCAGCAGTACAGGCCGTGAAAGATGGAGAGTTTAACGTTATGGTCTGTCTCCGCAATAACAAACTCACACGAATTCCCATAGTTGAAATTCTTGGACACACAAAGAAGCTGGATGAGGAGACACTGTCTCTCGTAAGAGACTTTTGCATCTAACGATACGTAAAACTGGGGGAGAGCGCGCTAGAGGGTTTCATCTGAAATTAGAATATTTAATTGCAAAAACGTGACGATTAATCCAACCGATGAAATTGAGTCTATCAAGTCCACTCATGTTGGTTCGTGTGGGCATGCTGCGCTGTCTACTTCGGAAAGGTAATGTTTGCCACACGCCGGGCATCTAACCTGCCTTA
>DASQZS010000072.1:0-3586 GCA_035638535.1 Candidatus Acidiferrum sp. | reverse complement strand
TGATTCCTGCAATCCGTAGACCGAGATGAACGGAATGTTGTACTCGCCTGTCTTGTCAAGGAGATGAACCCCTGCAATGTCGGCCTCCTTGCGTTTGATTGCGTGAAAGCCGCCAACTGAGCCTACGTTGATTGTTCTTCCCGAGAAATGTATGTCTCTTTCACGGAGCAATCTGAAGGCTATATCTAATCCAACGCAATGACTTCCGATCGAGACTATAGACGGCGGAACTAAATTCTGACCGAATAATTCTATTTCCATCTGTTCTCCTTCATCAACGAATTCTTGCGTGTCAGGAAGATCTGCGAATCCGTCTGCAAGAGAGAATGAACTCACAGCTCCTGATCCACTCTGCATTGGATACGCTGAGAATCGGCCACCAGGTTGCGCAATAAGCTGTACAGGAAGAAGTTCCCTTCGACCACGTGCTTTGAAGAACTTTAATGGGGAGAACGCTTGAACTTTCTTGGATTTCGTTTCAATTGTTTGTGCCAAGCTTCTGATTATCGGAGCAACCAAAACATGAAAAATCATTAACGCTGAGGTCGGGTAGCCGGGCAGTCCGAAGACTGGCTTACCATCCGCCAACGCTACCACAACTGGTTTTCCAGGCTTCAAGTTGAGTCCATGGACCAGAATTCCTGGCTGACCTAACTCTTCGACAGCTCTGTAGATCAAGTCACCCGGACCAGAGGAGGTGCTACCTGATGTTATGACCATGTCAGCATTCGCCAAAGCGGAGCGAAGTTTGGTCTTTATCGTTGAGTAATCGTCCGGAAGTATACCGCAGAATTTCGGTTCGCCGCCACATTCGGCAACAGCGGCGATTAAGGTAGGACCATTTGTGTCGAATAATTTAGCGAATTTCAGGCTCTCGCCCGGGTTGATTAACTCATTCCCACTCGAGAAAATTGCGATGTCCGGCTTTCTATATGCGCTGATCTCGTTTATACCAGCTGCAGCTAGGAGACCTATTTCGCGTGGTGTGATAAACTGGGATTTTCGTAGCAGCAGTTCTCCGCACATGATGTCGGATCCGGCGCTGGTGACATTTTCTCCGATGGTGACCGCTTTGAAGACGGAAACCCTATCCTGTGCTCGCTTCGTGAATTCTACCATTACGACCGCGTTTGCACCCGTCGGAATAGGGGCACCTGTAGCGATTTCGAAGCTTTCACCACTCGAAATCTTGTGCGACGCAGAATCTCCAGCTTCCACCTCTCCTAAAACTTTCAGAACCGCAGGATTTTGTTCATTGGCGTTATAGAGATCTTCGGCTTTCACAGCGAATCCGTCCATAGCTGCTCGATCAAATCCTGGTACGTCGACGGCAGAAAGAACATCTTCAGAGAGAACTCTGCTGAGCGACTGCCCTATTGGAACTCGATCAGAGGGTAGCGGCTTCGGATGCCACATGCTGGATAAGACATAGTTCGCTTGCTCCAACGTCTGAAGCTGCCTGAAGATTTTCCTTTCACTTGTCAGCTTAGATGCGCTCCATTGGTCGGAAGAGTTCGACATCTACAAATTCGCTTTCTTCGTACCCTTCTACTTGCTCAGGGATAATGATGAATCCGTTTGCTTGAACTAAACTGCTGAGAATTCCAGCGCCTGAAGTTCTCACCGGTTCCGCAATAAGTCCGTGATCAGTTTCGTTGACTCGTACTCTGACGTATGTCTTTGATCCTAAAATTCCGGCTATACGTCGGCTTAGTTTGGCCTTAACTTTGGGTCGGGGCATGAAGTCTGAACCCAATAGTCGGCTTACAAGAGTCGGGAAGAATTCTAGGAAAGCAAGATACGCGGAGACCGGATAGCCTGGCAGTGAGAGTATAAGCTTACGATTGACTACGGCTAACCCAACGGGCATTGAAGGACGCATAGCTACTCCGTGAACCAACATTCCCGGAGATCCTAGTGAATTAACTACTTTCGGAACTATGTCTCCTGGCCCGACTGACGTCCCCGCCGTCACTAATACGACATCACCAACATTCAGTCCTTCTCCGATTGTATTGCGGATAGTGTTATAGTCGTCCGGTACTATTCCCAAATCGATCGATTCGCAGCCATAGTCTTTGACCGCATTGATTAGCACAGGGCGATTCACATCTGGTATCTTACCCGGAACGAGAGTTCCAGTCAATTCTTTCTGAAGTTCATTCCCTGTTGACAATATAGCAATTCGGGGTTTTCGCAAAATGGAAATTCGATCGAAGCCGAGATAGGTGAGCATACCGATATCTTGTGGTAGGATTCTCGTTCCTTTTCTTAAAATCACGGAACCCTTTGTCACATCTTCGCCGATACAGGAAACATTTTCATTGGGATGTAGTTCAGTTGAAACTTCAACGATAGTTTCTGATGACTTAGTAAATTCAATCATGGCGACTGCGTTCGCTCCTTCAGGGATCTGGCCGCCAGTTACTATTGCTAGAGCCTCGCCTCGATTCAATCTAATCTTGGGGGCGACTCCAATCGCGATACTTCCAGTCAATCTTAGCGGAACGGGAGCCGTTGTTGATGCGCCCATTGTATCTTCGGCAAATACTGCATAACCGTCCATCGCTGCCCTGTTAAATGGCGGAAGATGGACAGGTGAAACTACGTCTTCAGCGATCACTCTGCCTAAAATCGCTGAGAGTGGAAGTATTTCGATGTCAGTTATTTTCTCGGATAGATGATCTACCACAATACGTACGGCTTCATGGACAGGAGTCAAATGTTTGAAGCCCGCACCACACGCATCTTCTTTTGAATGATCCACGTGCACTTGAATTCCCGTCGAGCTAGCCAACAGTTCCATAAGCACATTTTTAGGAGTTATCTAACAAGCATGGTTACATTCGATAGGGCGCTTGGACTTGGCCGAGAAGATCCTGAAACTCTTCAATTCTGAGTTAAAGGTCATTAACATTGGGTTAGAAATCTTCAAAGACGATTTAGAAGCTCAGGGAGTCAAAGTCGTGCAGGTCACGTGGCAGCCTCCTCCGAAACTGGAGAAGGAATACGAAGATATCCTTGCAAAGATACTTTGATCGAGCGCGCTGATTATCGCCTACAACCGATTGCGTCGCCGAATCGAGTTTTAGGCAACCCAGCTTTCTTCTGCATCAAACGTTCATATTCTGCATCGTCAACCATAGCCACGCATCGCCCTATGCTCGCTTCTCCGTCAACGAATCTCCACGGGAAGAAACCTATTGTTGTTCGCTTATTGAGAAGCAGGTCAATGTCTCCCCCGACACATTCCGCATGAATTATCCCGTAAGGAAACATTTCGATGTGCATCAATTGATACTTATCGTCAGTGAATATTTCACTAATTTTCTTTCCGTATTTTTTCTGAAAATGGGCATCAGCTTCTCTTGCTTGTCTTGGCATCCATTCTCGAATTATCGTGTTCATAGGATGATCGGCGCTGCCGCAATCAAGGCCCAGCCATTTGATTTTCTTCCTCTTCGCCCATTCCGCGAATTCCCTATCCGGTCCGGGGTGCTTCACCATGTATCGAATCTCATCGGCAGTTGGCTGATCCCAACCGTAGACATGAAATCCTGTGTGAATTATCAGTATGTCCCCTTCG
>DASQZS010000071.1:0-8388 GCA_035638535.1 Candidatus Acidiferrum sp. | reverse complement strand
CAAATTCTGTATTTGCCCAATTTTTCTTAGGGGTACTCGTTATGTAACCGAAAGTTTGTGAGTTGGGGTCCAAATCGATGGGACCGAACGAGGCGATGCCCAGGGCAGAAATCGGTTGATGTTCCCGGAAGAAGGCTTCAGCTTGACCGATGGTTTCGTTTGGAGTTGTGGTTGGAATCGTTCTCTCTGCTTGGACATTCTCTGGTCCGGAGCCTATCACGCAGACGAATTTCGACCCTCCGGCTTCTAATCCACCGAAATTCGAGTTTACCGATCCTCCAACTCTGACTTGGTGAGATGATCTCAAATGCCGTAGTACTTCTGTCGCATGTGGTTCAAGAAAACTAGAGACTCCTCGATTTCATCCAAACCGTTCACGCCATCCTCGATTGAAACCCATCCATTAAAACCGACTTCGGAAAGAATAGAGAAAATCCTATCGTAATCGTTGAGTCCTTTCCCGACGACACCGTGGGACAGATATTGTGAATATCCTATTATTTGATCGCTTTTCCGAAATTGCTCCATCGTGACTCCTTCCTTGAGGCGGCGATCGCTGGCGTGCATGGACACTACGCGGGCTTTCACTTTCTCTAGAAGTGCAATGGGATCGTCTCCAGCAACAATGGCGTTCGAAGGGTCAAATTGAACACCGAAAAAGCGGTGTTCGTCTATTGAGCTGATTATTTCAAGAAAGGTGTCCGCTCTAAGGGCAAACTCGGGGCGCGTCCATTGGCTGTCCTTGTAGTGATTCTCCATACCTAAAACCACTCCCAATTTTCTTGCAGTAGGAATGACTTGTTGAATTGCCTCAACAACCCATTTAACGCCTTGCTCATGGCTTACTTCTGGACGTTGCTGACCCGATAGGGTACGACAGATGACGCCTTTTCCACCGAGAAGAGACGCCACCTCTACCATTTTGGTTTGGTACTCAACTGCCCGTCCACGTTCCTCAGGATCAGGATGAGTGAAGTCGGGAGAGCAGATGAGCATAGGAATCGTAAACCCTGCATCATTAACGGCATCTCTAACTTGAACCAAGTAATCATGTTCTAAACTAGTGAAGAATCGATCATACATCTCCAATCCTTCGACATCCAAACGATCTCGAGCCATTCTAATCCAATCAAAAACAGTCATTCTACGATGCAGACCGATGTCGTACTCAAAGCATTTCGGATACACACTTAACTTGACCATAGGCGAGCCTACGTGGACCATGCTGATAGAGCGCGAATTATCAAATTTGCAGTCACGCTATTTCGGTTTCCGCATCCTATCAAATAATGCCTGGCTGACGATTAGTCTGACGGTTTCCGTATCACATTCATACACCGAGCGTCCGTTTTCATGATTCTGGCTTTTCAACTAGCGTGACGTTATTGACTCCGAAGACTAAATCAGGATTTGATCTAAACGTGTGGTGGAGAACGTCCTCGTTGCTCGAGCCAGAACCCACCGGCTTCTTGACGAATGGGTGCATGAAAACAGGCAACTGCGAAGATTTTGTGAAATGTTGAGATCACGTCCACGCACACTAATGATCCTGGTCAACAACTCGCAGAGGACCAACAGACATTCTAAATATCGCAAACTTCCTCAATCGTTCCCTGGATCAGATTGCAAGGTATTACGGATGCAGAGATTAGGCAATTGATTGAGTCAGTTGATTATTCTGAAGCACTAACATTGACTGCGGGAGAATCTGAGGTGCGAGCCGCCTGTAAAGATGCAACACAATACGGCTTTCGGGCTGTAGTTGCGTTTCCGCAATATTTGAGGATCTTAATTGATGAGCTTACGGGGACGCATGTTCGTGCCCAAATCCCAGTAGGTTTCCCCTGCGGAGGCGTCACCACACATGTGAAGTGTACTGAAGCGGAGGAGGGCCTGAAACTGGGCGCGACTGACTTGGACATGATGATGAATCTCTCTGCTTTCAAAGCAGGTCACTACAAGGACGTTGCAGACGACATAGCTGCCGTCTTGGCTGTGGCTGAACCATTTCATGTCCCCTTCAAAGTCATCATTGAAGTCGGCGCACTAACCGACTCCGAAATCGTGACAGCCTCCAAATTAGTCGCGGAGAGCGGCGCGGGTTTCGTCAAGACCTGTACAGGATTCGGCCCTGGTCGAGTGACTCTGCGCGTAATTCGTCTGATCAAGGAAGCGATCGGCGACCGGATTGGCATCAAGGCCTCAGGTGGTGTTGCTTCCTTGGAAGACGGTGTGGTATTAATGCGAGCAGGAGCCGCAATTGTTGCCCTGCGCAAGCAGCTGGTCGAACAACTTAACGCGTTAGGTTGGCGACCACTATGAATGTGAATTCAAACGTGACTCTAGAAGTATCCCTAAGTTTTGTGTGAACAGTAAAGCAATGCACTACCTATCGGGGTAGATATGTGAAATCTGGTGTAACAAGAACAACTCATTCTTGATTTCGTCTTTATCCATCATCTTCAATGGCATCTGTTAAGTTACCTCCACCATCACAGCGTTCGCATCCTAGAACGCTCGAACCATTACATGTCTCGCAAACTCCTTCGAGGCTTCCGTGCCCTCCGCAGGTCTCACACGTTATGGGCTCGCCATCGTTATCTAGTCCTTGGAAACGTTTTCCATGACAATCTTCACAGTCCAGCAAGAAGACGGATTTTCCTTCACATTTCCAGCATTGAACTTCTCCCCATCCATCGCACAAATTGCAAATCATAAGGAGCAGTCCTTTACTTGTCCTTACCTCCAGTTGGCGAGTATTACGTATAAACCTAATTGGTAATACATATTTCGTCAACGATGAAAAGCATTATCCTACCTGAAAGGGCTGACTCGAATCGTCTCATGGTCAACCACTCCTGGGAGTTGATGGATCATAGTCCTCTTCTGAATGCAATCGTAGCCAACATGACCATCGTGACGGTAAATACGAATAGGAAGGTGAGATCACCAATCACTCCAGCCAACGTTGCACCCTTGTACATCAACGTACGCAATGCAGTAACTGCGTACGCTTCAGGATTCACGAGAGAAAATTCCTGCATCCACGTCGGAAAACCTTGAATCGGGTAAATTGCTCCGCTCGTGAAATAGAAAATGAAATTCAGCGGACCAACCATGAATTGAAGCATGTCACGATTAGGCATTTTAACCGCTATAGCGGTCATCATCGAAAGAAGACCAAACGCAGTTAGAACTAACGTTAGCACCATCAGTATGGCGCCAGATAGCCCGACGTTTGGATGAATTCCCGCGAAAAGGATAGCTAAAATAAACATCACTCCCGCCGAAAAAAGCGCCTTCACAACACCCGCCAATAGGACACCGAACACAATATCATAACGCGACAATGGCGTCACCAGGTACCCTTCAATGACTCCTCTCTCCCTGTCGTTCAGTATCGTAATCCCGCCGCCGATAATTGACACGAACATTACGGTTTGAACTAGAGAACCTGGTGCCATGAACTCGATATACAACAGATTTCGGTAGGGACTCGAGAAAATAAGGGTTACAGAGGTGGCCGTAGCGTTTGCAGATGCCGCGGGAGATGATGCTTGGAGTTGGATTGACAGTTGCTGGCCCGCTTGAGTTAAGTCAGCAGAAATTGCCCCAGCGCTCGTCGGGTCGGTAGTATCCACATATACGGGGAGATCATGCGTTCCACCTGGAGCGTCGAAGTTGGCCGGTATGTAGACTATCCCCTTCACAGACCCCTCTTTTAGCATGCTCTGCGCTGTCTGTAAATCGGCAACGTTCTCTAAGTTGAATGAGTTCTGGCAGTTTGTTCCCCCGAAAAGACAAGACTGCTGGTTCTGTAGTATCCCTATCAGGCTTGAAGATAATGGCCCATAGCTGTCCCTTACAATTGCGATAGGCGCGTGTGTGATAGCTCCGCCGAACGCAGACCCTAGCAAAACCAAGTTTATCAGCGGAATCAGGACTACCGCAACCATCATGACTGGTTGCCTAACGAATTTTCGGAGATCACGCTTGCAAACAGGAATAGCGCCTTTCATTCCCTAAGGCTCCTGCCGGTGAAGCTGAGGAAAACGTCGTCCAGCGTGATTTCACGTAAGGTGATCGTTCGTACCTTACCGCCGTTAGCATCGACGATTTCAATTATCTTCGGAATCGCCTCAGCACCGTTGCTCACGCGAATAGTTAACAAACTGCCTTGTTGTTTGATTTCGAGAACGAAATCAGCGTTTTTCAGAGCGTTGAGCGCATTTTCAGGAGCACTCAAGAAGTCTGCTTCGACAATGTCTCCTCCTGAAACTTGCCGCTTTAGTTCATGCGGTGTTCCAAGAGCAACAATTTTTCCATAATCAACAATTGCAAGCCTATCACACAGTCCTTCCGCTTCATCCATGAAATGAGTGGTAATTACGAGTGTGATCCCTTGCTCTTTGTGAAGCTTCACAAGGTATTCCCAAACGGCAGCGCGTGCTTGAGGATCAAGTCCTGTCGTCGGTTCATCCAGGAACAGGATCTCAGGCTCATGGATGAGTGATCTAACGATCTCCAGCCGCCGCTTCATCCCTCCCGAGAAGCCCCCAACCAGACTTTTCGCTCGGTCAGCAAGACCTACCACTTCAAGCAGGCGCTTAATTCTCTCCTTCCGCAGTTGGCGAGGAATATCAAAATATTCTCCGTAAATGTCCATATTCTCATACGCACTCAGCTCAAAATCCAAAGTCGTAGCTTGTGCCACAACACCAATATGGCGACGAACCTTGTCCGCCTCCGTTCGAATATCTGCTCCCGCTACAACCGCCGTCCCCTCAGTAGGCGTCAGAACAGTCGTTAGCATACGAGTCAAAGTAGTCTTCCCAGCTCCATTGGGACCAAGCAAACCAAAAACTTCAGACCCAATTTGCAAATTCACGTGATCGACAGCATGAAAATTACCGAAACTTTTGGAAAGGTCAAACGTGTGGACAGCATCCATTCAAGAAAGTCCCCTAACCGCGTAGGATGTATCAGCAAATTGTAGAGCGCTTCTGGCAATCAACAGCTACATCCTCAAATGCCGCATACGAGATCTTCAGTATAACTATGCAGACTAATATGCTAATTTCATCAAAAGAATCTCATGCCTCGAAAGAAGTATCTGTGTCAAGTAGCGTCGGATTGAAATTGAATCTGATTTGTTGACCATCTCTACGGCAACAATAAATGATGTCGAAGTCTACTGCGAAGAGGCTGGCAATTCAACTGCACCGCGATTCGGAACCAATGGGCATTAAAAAGTCCACGCTAGCGCCATAATTTCGCCATAGACTTGTTGCACTATTTCGGTAAGTGAGATACAAACGGTGAGATATCAACAGAGTTGATGGTAGCCCGGGGAAAATGAAGAAGTATCGTTAATTGCCACATCTTTAGGTGGCTAGTCTCGGACCGTTTGGTTGGTCAAGTTTGCACTCTTCCGCTTAGTCTCTGATAGTGACTCTTCAAAACTTGCTTACCCTCATCCGTTATTCTGATTAAGTGACCATGTAGTCCCCACTCGATGATTTCCATGAAATTTCGATCTGCCAAGTATTCACATTCCACCATAACAGCCCGATGATCAAACCCAGTTTCTTTCGCAATCACCGCGGTGGTTATTCCTTCAGGAGGGCTGTGTCTAGCGGCGTATAGGATTTGATGCTGCGTATCGTCGTCTATCCAAATTTGTGATTCTTGATAGCTCAGTGCGATGGCTAGCAATACGCCAAGTCCAGCTAAAATGAACGCATAACTGAGAGGCGTCAGCTTCTTCATGAGGTAAACTTGCTGATGAATTCTGTATAAGTCCTACTGTGATGGTCTACGTTCAATTCAACTCAGTCGGCTGTATACTATGTACCGTTTAAACCCTCAGCCAAGACGCCATCGAAGGTATGTGTGTACCAGAATTGTCCGATACTCGAACTGGATTTTCAAGTTAGACCACCGCGTCTGTAGTCTAGTCCTCATTCTGGTGGTACTTCTTTGTAGATTAGGCTCAAGTCAACATCGGATCTTTTCCGAATTGCTTTTGATATCGGATAGAAGACTATTGAAATCATTAAAGCAATGACGATGACCGCAAGAGCTCCGGAACCTAGCGTACCGTTTGACGTCCCGGCTGCGGCGGGATTCAAGAATACAAGAACAAGGAGCAATATCACACAGATTGTCTGGACCAGCCCCGCGAGAGAGACGATTGGCACCGGGCCAAGCTTCTTTTTCACAAGAGCCGGGGATGCGTCAAAGATACTCTTTCTTCTATACGGAAGCAGAAGGGCCGACACCCCGTTCGGCAAGCTCGCTACCATCAACAAAAGCGTCGTCGCCAAGAAGGGACCAATGTAAGACGCGAAAAAGCAGTCGATTGCAGCCGCCACTAACACAAGTAACCCGAACACAGCAAATGAGAACAACGGTGTATGTGTGTGATCTGAAACCGAGGAGAACCTTGCCGGTATCAATCTATCAAACCCCCACGCGAAGAAAATTCTACTCGATGGAATTATTGAGACAGCGCTTAATCCTGCTGTTACCAGAACGAACGCAAGTCCGATCAAGAATGCTAGCGCTGGATTTCCGACTATGGCAAGGACGAGAGCGTTGGCATTAAACGCACCAGTGGGTGCCGTGGTCGGATTCAAGTAAGCTTCGTAGCCGAAGGCAGAGAGGAAGCTATATCCAAACGCGCCCACCCATGCAAGAATTGCGGTGGCGGTTACTGCAAGCGACAAAATACTGCCTCCCACTTCCCCTATCAGCATGCTCTTGCTCACCTGCTTGATTTCTCCAGCAAAGAAGGCCGGGAGCGCGATGCTCAGGAAGAAGAGAACGAATATCATTGCTCCTGCAGTAGATAGCGGTGTAGCTGCTACCGTGGGTGACCATCCAGCGCTTGTCGCGTTCGATAAAACTTCTGAATAACTAAACCCGGTAGCTAACTGCGCATTGAAGTTACTTATCACCGTCGACGTCGGCACAGTTACCAAATACCCGATCAATACCACTATCATAATCAATCCGTAGACGAAGAATATCCGCATGGCAAGGAACCAAAGTCTGGTGCTCAGTGCCGCAAGAACGATCAATCCTACGAGTAACAATGCGACTACTACAAAGACCGTTGACGGAGTATACAGTAGGCTCACGACTGAGGACGTGTACTGCGGAAACGAAACCAGAATTGCCGGCCCAAGGAACCCTTGTATCGTCAGCAGAGCAAGCGAACCGGTCCCTGTGATCATGGTAAACATCCACATGAAGGACGCAATTATTCCCCAGACCGGATGGACTATCCTTGATCCGAACACATAGTCGCCACCTGCTCTTGGCATGGAGGATGATAAGAGAGTGACGCTGAAGGCTATTGCAAATATCGGAATGATGGATAAGGCCAGAATGAGCGGGATGCTCACACCTTCATAAATCGAAGGAAGAGACAAAATTCCTAAGGGGATCAAAGTGAGTGCCCCTCCGGATGTTACCCCATATGCTAACACATCGAAGGCGGAAATTTGTCTCACTAGGCCTGTAGCTTCCCGGACGAAGACATGCGACTGCTCACGCAAATCCTTAGCACTACTCTCTTGCGATTCCGGCATTTTGCTTACCGTCAGCTATGTAACCCTTTCTTGCTAAGCCCAACGTAGGTTAACATCGGCCTAGGATATTTCCGAATAGCTGGCCATTCTCCACCACAATTCAAGGCAATCCGTATGCGTATCGTACACAACACTGTCTGAGACATCTAACGGAGCGATTGGAAATTCTCGATCTGCGTCTGATTAGTCTACACGGCAAAGTTGCTGAAGAATAGCACATTGAAAACCTACAAGGGCTTTCCGCACGGCATGCCCACGACTGAGGCTGACACCATTAACGCAGACCTACTGACCTTCCTGAAAGCGTAACCCGCAACAGATTTTCTCTTTAGCCGAGAAACCTACGCCTTCGTCTTTCTTCTCCACGATTGGTTTCTAATAAAAAAGCAAAAATATGTGAAAACTACACGTCGTAGCTGAGGATAAATGCGTCGTTTAATCTGTTCGAAAGTAGCAATTGTTGTGCTCGTTTTAGCGGTCTCGCTCATGTTTGCTGCAGGATCTGCCACTGGTCCAGTTTACGGAAGTTGGGGCAGTGGAGGCGGAAGTGGCGGAGGGTGGGGTGGAGGAGGCGGTGGAAGTGGTGGAAGTTGGGGAGGTGGAGGCGGTGGAAGTGGCGGAACTTGGGGCAGTGGAGGTAGTGGGGGTAGTGGGCATAGTTGGGGTGGAGGAGGAAGTTGGGGAGGTAGTGGACATAGCTGGAGTGGAGGAGGAAGTTGGGGCAGTGGAAGTTGGGGTGGAGGTCATCACTGGGGTGGCGGTGGCTGGAGCGGTGGAGGCGGGGGTGGGAGTT
>DASQZS010000070.1:0-4403 GCA_035638535.1 Candidatus Acidiferrum sp. | reverse complement strand
CGTGGCTTTGGCCGCGAGTGGGCGAAAGCAGCGCTTGGACGCGGGGATAAGGTTGCGGCAACAGCGCGTAATACTGACTCGCTGATGGATTTAGTAAATGAATATGGCGATAGCATCTTGCCCATCAGGCTTGATGTAACTGATCGTGATGCGGACTTTGCTGCCGTCAAACGGGCGCACGAACATTTCGGTCGTTTGGACGTGATCGTCAATAACGCAGGCTATGGTCTCTTCGGAGCAATCGAAGAAATCAGCGAAGCAGAGGCACGCGCTCAACTTGAGACCAATCTCTTCGGCGCCCTTTGGGTTACACAGGCAGCACTGCCGTACCTCCGCGGACAACGTGGAGGTCACATCATCCAAGTCTCGAGTGTAGGTGGCGTCGCGGCCTTTCCGGGGGTGGGTTTGTATCACGCTTCGAAGTGGGCGCTTGAAGGCTTCAGTGACGCGCTCAGCCAAGAAGTCACCCAGTTCGGCATCAAAGTTACGCTTATCGAACCAGGCGGCTTCAACACCGACTGGGCTGGCAGTTCCTCAGTCCACGCTACAGAAAATCCGCTGTACAATAGCGTCCGCGGTTCTCGGCCAACCCCACCCAACAAGCGCGGCTATCCTGAAGCTACCGCGGAGGCGATTCTGAAAGTCGTTGATGCTGAAAATCCACCGCTGCGCCTATTACTAGGTAACTTCGCGTTCGACTATGTAAAGGCCCTATATCCAAAACGATTAGCAACGTGGGCAGAATGGGAAACCGTAACTCGCGCAGCCGACGGAATCTAAAGCAGTAACTATTCATGACAGGCTCAACTACGAGACGTCGTTAGGTAATTGAAATGTCGCCAGATTACTTGATCAACATGTAGCACTTAACGGAATTCGGCCGGAAAATGAAAGCGGTGGTTCTGGGTGGAGGATTAACGGGCAGATGCGCCGTTCGCGACTTAATCGAGAACCAGAAAGTAACTGAGGTTGTGGTGGGAGATATTGACAAACAACGTCTCGAGAACTTCGTTACAAATCTTAAAACTAACAAAGTGAAAGCCGAAACGGTTGACGTAAGAGATCATGAAACAACGGCAAGGATACTGAAGGACGCTGACGTTGTTCTGAACGCGGTGCAATACTACTTCAACATAGACGTCATGAAAGCCGCTCTATTGGCTAGAACCCATTACCTCGACTTGGGCGGATTATTCCATACGACGATGAAGCAACTTGAACTTGACACAGAATTTAGGAAAGCCGACATCACAGCCATTGTGGGAATGGGCGGAGTTCCTGGCATTTCAAATGTGATGGCACGTTGGGCTGTAGATCAGCTCGACTCAGTGGACACGATTCGAGTTAGAGACGGATGGAGAGATTTCACTCCAAATGCTCCTCGTTTCGTGGTGACCTGGTCAATTCAAACGTTCGCTGATGAATTTACTCTTCCGGCGATGATGTTCGAGAATGGAGAGTACAAGGAGATACCTCCGTTAACCTTGCCTGAGTCCTTGATTCTTCCTTCGCCGATAGGCGAGGTTGAAGTTTTCACCACGCTCCATTCAGAGCTCGCGACATTTCCTTCTTCCTTCAAAGACAAAGGGATTAGGAACGTGAATTGGAAAGAGGGAAGCGTGAAGGGTTGGCAACAAGATTACGAACTACTCGTTGCCCTCGGGCTAACGAGCCAAGATAAAATACAGATCGATGACACCAAAATCTCACCACGACAATTTCTACTCAAACTGTTAGCTAGCAAGAACCTGCTCGGTCATCCTGAAGGCATCGTTCCAGATGATTGGGAATGTTCACGAGTCAACGTGCTCGGTAAGAAGAACGGTAAATCCGTAGAACTCCAACTAGATGTCCTGTACTCTGCTAAGAAGGAATGGAATATGAGCTGTGCCCAATACGGCGTCGGAATCCCCTCTTCAATTGTTGCTCAAATGCTCGGCAACAATCACATCAAGAAGAAAGGCGTACTTCCGCCTGAAAACTGCGTCAACCCGACCGACTTCTTCAATGAACTTGCGAAGAGAAACATTGCGGTTAGCATCCGGGGACCCAGCGAATTAATACCATAACTGGAATTGCGATTGTCATAGACATAGAAGGTAAGCATTTACCTGTACCAAACGAATAACTATGTGCGTGTTCCTTATTTTCCCAGGTTTCTCAGTTGAACGTCGGCGAATTGATGGGTAAAGATTTCGTGAGTGTAAAGCCAGACACTACGATCACCGCTGCCACCAAGGTAATGAAGAGCAAGGGATCAAGTTGTGTAGTAGTCGGCAACAACAAGAAACCTGTTGGAATAGTAACTGAAAACGATTTTGTTGTACGAGTCTTAAGCGTAGGGAAGAATCCACGTTTGACCCCAGTGAGCGCAATAATGTCGAGTCCATTGGTTCATGTTGAACCGGAAACAAGCATCCTTGATGCGATCGCAATAATGCATCAGAAAAATTTCAGTCAACTTCCCGTGCTTCAAGCAAACCGAATGGTCGGATTGGTCAGACTTACGGATCTAATGCGCTATTTAGTCGGATTCTTTTCTGCCCACCGATGGTAAATAGGTACCCGAGCGAGAGGGGGCCATCATAAGGAAAACTTAAACAAGAAACAGGCATCGATGATCCTTTGCGACGATGAAGGAATCAGAGTTAATCTGAACATTATGTTGAGAAGGCATTTACCCTGAGTCGCACACTTAGCCTAAACTCAAACTTTCCGTCTGACACCAGCCGTCATAAGGGCTAAATCGGCGATTAATACAAGAGACCATTCAGTGATGTAAGCGGTAATGAACGAATAGTCGGTTGCACCTCTAGTCATCATACCCGGTACGTTAATTGCGACACCGTAAAATACGCCAGTCAAACCAGCCAATACCAGAAGGACCTCCGCAATCACCATTATAGTATCCATTCGCTTTCACCAAGACTAAATTTCGAGGGTTATGCCGAACCCGCACTCTCTCCTCTCAAGAGAGCGTAACCGGACAGGACAATTAGCAACGATTGCGCGACAAACACCTGAACAGCACCAGTCGGCCACCAACCTGCCGACCATGAGAAAACTCTACCCATAGATAGCATAGAGGGAACCGTTCTAGTATAGTAGATCAACGCGTTATCCAGAATTGCGAGCAATATTAATCCAAGATTTGCAAACCTGAACCATGCGCCTGACGTACGCCACGCGAGCACTCCTCCGACAAGAAAGAGTATCGTTGCGATAAGAAAGTATCCTCCAATCATTGCAGATCGAAAGATAATCTGCGCCCACCAAGTGTGACCCAGAGCAATGAGGATCGACACTAGTACAATCGCATAACGTAACGCACGTGAGACCATAACCAACAACTACAAGCCATAGTTTAGATCATGGATTTAACGCTATCTTCGAACATCACTGCGGTTGCCGCGAAGCGATCACTTCGATTTGTAAAGCACCGACCACACATACTATACCGATCTGAAACCAAATGCGCAAAGCTGAATTAAGGCAACCGTAGACTGTGATAGCATAATTGGAAGTGACTCGAAAACGCCATTTTATTTATGTCAGAACTGTGCGCGTGACAAGGTCAGGTTAGATCTCACATATTCTGGAATCAACCAGATGTGGTTGCGAACCTCTCCATCACCTGACGGATTCGGCCCACCTTGCGAATTCTGTAATGAACCCAAGACAATCTATCAAGTGCAAATCGTCGGAACAAAATTCGACACAGAAAACGAGCATCTAGAGAAAATGAAATCGGAAATGAAAAGAGAACCCTAGGAGTTCCCGCAAGTCCGAGATCGATCAGCTCATAGTTCGAATTCTACGCGAGGATCTCAATGCAAGCACTTGGACTTCATCGTCGAAACGAAGTCGAACTTTCGAGCATAATGGACTATTTTTCCCAGCTTCCCAATTATCATCACGCAGGAGCGATCGCATGCTTTCTTGGAGTAGTCAGAGAAGATCCAATTCGCGATGCAAGCGATAAAGTCACACACTTAGAGTATGAGGCTTACGCAGAAGTCGCACTGAAGAAAATGGAGGAGATTCGAAGTGATATGTGTAAGCGTTCTGGGATAATCGAAGTTTCGATTCATCACGTCATCGATAGATTGGGGGTTGGCGAGCCGAGTTTGTTTGTTGCGGTTCTGGGGACGCATCGTCAGGAAGTGTTTCCAGCTCTGAGTGAGACGGTGGAACGTGTCAAAAAGGAGGTACCGATTTGGAAGAAAGAGTTCACCTCCAAGGATTCGTATTGGGTTGCCACAGACGCCTAAACCGTCTTAACCACTGCAAGTTGTGAAATCTTATTAGTTTACTCAGGGAAATTGGCTCGTTCGTGAACTTAGATTGGCGATCAGCGATAGAGTGAGACGATCACTCCAAGAATTCGGCCTAACTGACTATGA
>DASQZS010000069.1:0-9128 GCA_035638535.1 Candidatus Acidiferrum sp. | reverse complement strand
AAGATACTATCGGAATTATTAGATCGCCGATAACTGGGCTGTCAAGCAAGTTGCCTATTGCGATTGAATACCACGGTATTTGATTGCCTGTAAACGGAATCATGAGAAGACTATATCCGCTTGGTGTGATGAGCGCGGGTGATATCAGAAACCATTGAACGAATGCTAGACCACAGAATGCAGCAAAGATCGGTGCTCGTGAACGGTGTAGTGCCACGTCAAGCGCCATCAGAGGCATAACCCAAGTGAGATACTGGGGGTAAGGGTTCGAGACTGCGTAGTAGACGAGGAATGTCGGAAGCAGTAGCGCTATGGGGTCGTTTGTTTTCTTCGTGAAGAGTCCCAGTAGTCCATAAAATAGGATCATGATGAAAACTAAACCGTACGAGTTAGTGATGTATGAGCCAACGAACACCGGCATCGGTTGGGTCACGGGGCTGTACTGTGTTAGGTACTGTATGCCGGACGGGATCACCCATGACAGATAACCCAACAAACCGATTAACCCGAAACCAAGAACCGCAAACCTTTCCTTACGAGAGACACCGTCAATATGCGCGAATATCAAAATCGTGGGGAGAAGTAAGAGTGGATATAATTTCACAAAAATTCCTAATGCGAGGAATACGCCGCTTAGAACAGGTCGACGTAGAACCAACATAGCGAAAACTAATACCACAAAAAAAGTCGCGAGAATGTCGGGTACGCCCAATAGTTCAATGCTAAGGAACGAATAAGGATTCATGAACCAAATTAAACTCGCCAATCTTGCCTCAACCTCCGACGCCCTCTTTTTCACGATATAGTATAGCACTACTGTAATGCATAGGTCAAGACCAAAAATGGGTAATCGGAAGAGCAACGATGTAAGTTGCATGTTCAAACTCATCGCTGAGGGAATAGCGAGATACCACGCCACAAGTTGAGAGGATGTTACCGAGAACTGATACAGTGGTGGATACAGGCCAATCCACGGTCCGATTGGAGGTCGACTAGATCCCAGAAGGACAATGATGTCTCGCAGATCATAACTCGCCGGAGCAACTGCTGAGAGAACCAGTTTCAGGAATGAAATGACTACGATGGATACTGTAAAGATGTTTTTGTCACGAATGAGTGTCGAAATACCAGTCGGCAAGC
Organism: Candidatus Acidiferrum sp.; assembly: GCA_035638535.1. Taxonomy (GTDB): domain Archaea; phylum Thermoproteota; class Bathyarchaeia; order 40CM-2-53-6; family 40CM-2-53-6; genus FEN-987. The sequence continues at coordinate 7,988 of DASQZS010000069.1, read as the reverse complement.
GATTGGTCTCGATTGACCGAAGTCAAAGACGGAGATTTAAGACTAAGCGAAGAAAACCGTAAACTCTTACGACGCTCTGTGTCGCGCTCTCGCATCGAAGCACGACGCGCCGGAATCTAGGATGGTTTGGGAGGGAGTGGTAGCCCGCGGCAGCCTACCTTTCCGCGTATTCTGCGATTGAAGTTTGGACAGGTAAAACATTCAACGAAGGAGACAACCTTCAGTTTAACTGGGCAATCAACTGCTTCTTTTTTCATTCTCGCAAGCATCTTCCCCTTGACTGATCCTTTAATGGCTTCCAACGCCTCCTTCGGGCTTGTAATAGCCTTCGGAGGAACGGTGATATCGACAAGGTACTTGTCATCCTCGCCTTTCTGTACCGGCCCGGAATCAGATTCGCTCATATCGAATTCAAACCATTATAGGGGTCATTCGAATCCATAAAGCATTTCGGGTGCCCACAAAATCCTACTTAATTCTATATGAATCCATCCGTCAGGAAAGCCACCCATGCAAAGTAATCCAATACAAGCAATCCAATTATGATCAGGATCAGTAGCCATGCCCTCCCAGTATACAAAGTCAGCCCGATCGGAAAAAGAACTCCGAGAAATCGCGGAAACGAACCAAACGTAGCAGGAAACCCGAACAACAGCAGAGCCGCTAAGTAGCCAAAAGAAAAAATGCCAAGTGCGCGGTCTATTTTCAGAACCTTGTAACAAATAATTATGAAGACAACAAGCGAAATCACTGCTCCGATCGTTATTGGAAGATACTTGAACCCTATCGCCGCGATGAATCCGATGGCATACATTTTCCCTTGCAATACGTTGATCAAACTTTGTCGGAAAACTGTTATGTTCCCACTTTGCCAGAAAATGTTTGATGCAAAATACGCCCACCCACCGGTCATCAGGTATCCGTAAATCAGCCAACCAAACACGAACAGAAGAGGAATCGTGAGGAAGAATAAGCGCCTGAATTGACGGCGCTTCAAATAACCGTACGCTAGCGGTATAATGATGAGAACACCATTTGCCCTTGCCAGAGAACTCAGTACGACCGCAATCAAAGACCGCTCCTCATGCCCCCGCAAGTGACAGTACCATGCTAGCAGTGTGAAAAGCAGGAATAATGATTCTGAATAGGCAACGCCAGAGAAAACGAATACTGGCGGAAGAAGAAAATAAAGAAGAGTGGCAATCATCGCATATCCCCTCGAGAAGTAATGCTCTACAATGATCTGGAAAATCGGCACGCTAATCAGTCCACAACTCACAGCGATGACTGCCGCAGAAGCCGAAACATCAAATCCGAGTAAGTAAGCTACTCTTATCGTGCTGGGATAGAATGGAAATACATGCCATGCCGGCGCCAAGTAAGGTGGATACCAAGACTTAGCAATATCCAGATAGTATCCTGAGTCATGAGCAAAAAAGATGCGAGTTATTCCAAAACCTTGTTTCCACAAGGTTAGGCTTAGGGTGAAGGCAATGGCTGTTCGAGCAGCTGCGACTAGAAGAACGGGTACGAGGTATCTTTGACCTGATTCCGTAATTCGCCCTTCGAAGCCTAATGTTACCACGGCGTGGCTTTTGCAAAATCGTCCTGTAAAGTTTGCTTATCTTCAACAATGTCTCATGCAGGAATCAATAATTCTTCAATCCATCTTCGACATTTTACTCAGCCAAGTATAGATCGTTTAACTCGAATTACTTCAGGGTTTTAGTGATTGATCTTGCGACGTTTACTTCAGATGTGCCTTATTGCTTGTATCACTTTCTCATTGGCGTTGGCCGCTAGCTTTCATCCATACGCATACGCAGTATCGATAGGGAATAACCAATTCGCCGGAGGCCCTGGAACAGTTACGCTAAATCCATCATCCGGATCCGCCGGAACAAAGGTATCCCTTACGGGTTCACTACTTCCCGGTGATACGGGATGTACGATCACAAGCCCGTCGATGGGATTCGTTCTCGGTTACAGATGCACCGTGTTGCCAGGCGGTTTGGTAAATGGTAGCTTTACCGTGGGCACTGTTATGCCCGGACAATACTTAATCCTCGTTTCCGGTACTCCTGGAAACCCGAATGGGGATTATGCACAGGCCCTTTTCGCCGTCACATAACCAACACTAATCAAATCAAAATTTCATCACTAACACAGGTTTACGTTCGCTGTTGATTACTGAGAATCCTTTCCAGTTAACACCCATTTTGAAGAAGGTCTAATGACGCCATCAAGGCTAGGCACTCCTTCGCCTTGCTTGGTGAATTCCTCAACGTTGAAATCGATTGCTCTGCGAACCACGTCCCAGTTACTTCCAGCTCGCGAAATTCCTGCACCTGGTTTCGCTTCCAGATTAATTGAATACCCGCCCGGCGAAAGGGGTATTTTCGTTTCAACTTGTAACGAGTATATCCCAGGCTGTAGGTTATGAAGAGACGACGTGGGATCATCATTGTTGTGCACCATTGCAACAGTTACTCCGTCCTGATGTCTCTCCAGTCCTGCGGCAATACGGAGTTCACTGACTGACCTCACTACTTCGAACTGGATCATTATCTTCAGAGTTTCGCCAAAGAAAATTTTTGTCACATGCTGATCGGTCGCGTTTACGATCGTAACTTGGCGGAATAGGGCGTCTGCGTTCGGATTCTCGTGCATGTCTGATTCGATTTTTCCGGTTGTGCGTTGTGGTTGTGTTGATTCCAGGTAGGCTACGATGACTTCTTGAGTGCCACCGCTTCGGATGATGCGCCCATGATCAATCCAAAGGCATCTCTCGCAGAGATCTGTTATGGCTTTGAGATTGTGACTGACAATTAGAACTGTTCGTCCTTGGCCAGTGGCTTCGTCGATTTTTCCAAGACATTTCTTTTGGAAAGCAGCGTCACCGGCAGAGAGGACTTCGTCGACCAAAAGAATTTCGGGTTCCATGTGTGCTGCAACAGCAAACCCGAGACGGACCCACATCCCTGTTGAGTAATGTTTGATTGGCGTGTCGATGAATCTTTCAAGTTCCGAAAATTTCACTATCTCGTTGAATTTCTTGGTTATCTCACGTTTCTTCATTCCCAAAATCGCTCCGCTGAGGAAGATGTTCTCTCGGCCAGTGAGTTCTGGATGAAATCCTACGCCGATATCGAGCAGTGAACTAACTCGTCCCCTTAGTTCAAAGCTGCCCTCGGTCGGTTCGGTAATTCGTGAAAGCAATTTTAGAAGGGTACTCTTCCCGGCACCGTTGCCTCCGATACAACCAACTACCTCACCTTCGTAAACGTTGAATGAGACATCTCTGAGCGCCCAGATGTGTTCGTCGGATTTGCGCTGCGATCTCTGAACCGATCTCACTATCGTGTCGCGCAGAGTACGGTAGCTGTCACGTTCTCCTATCTGGTATAGCTTGCCTAGGTGTTCAACACGAATTGTCGGAACTGTCATGGGTGAATCGTTTGTTAGATCCTATCTGCAAAAGTTCTTTCGTAGTGTTTGAAGTAAACCAGTCCTGTTACAAGCAAGAGCACAGAAATTATCCCTGAAACTGCGAATGTGGGCAATGATATGGGTCCCGTTCCAAGCATCGCCCAACGAAAGCCTTCAACGACTCCGGTCATTGGATTGATGCCGTACCAGATTCTCCATCGCGCAGGTACGAGGCTGCTGGGGTAGGCTATTGGTGTTGCGAACAACCAAACCTGTACCAGAAATGGGGTGATGAATGCAACGTCACGATACATGACATTTAACGTTGCGAGCCACAATCCCACTCCTAAAGAAGTTATTATGGCGAAGAGTAAGAGAATCGGCAAAAATACCACGTTTAATGTAGGCGCAATCCCGTAGTAAATCATGAGAACCAGTAGTACAGCAAAGGAGATACCGAAGTCGAGCAGACCGGAGAGCAGTGCCGCTACGGGAATGAGGATTCTTGGGAAGTATACTTTCCCTATCAGGTCTCTTCCGAGTACCATGCTGTTGCTTACTTGAGTGAGTGTGTTTTGGAAATAGCTCCACGGAACCAATGCAGTGTATGCGAAGATCGGGTACGGGACGCCTTCGGAGGGAACTTTGGCAAGTAGCCCGAAAAAGAGGCTGAAAACAACCGTTGTCATGAATGGTTGAATTACTGCCCAAGCAGCGCCGAGCACTGTCTGCTTGTATCGTACTCTGATGTCTCTCCAAGCGAGAAAGTAACCTAATTCACGATATTGCCATATTTCCTTCAACGAAGGTAAAGACCATCGTTTCGACGTTTCGATCTTTACAATGGTTTCGTCGCTTATGGCAAATCCACTCTCACTGCTTTAGAGTGAGCTCGCATAGCCAAATAGATAAAGTCACGCCACCGGCATAATTAACGCCGTGCTATGGTGGCGTGGCACTTTGCTCTGAGCTGTACAACTTAATCAAGTTGAGTTGTGAAAGATGTCTCGCTTATTTCCGAGTAGTAGCTTTTTCGATAGTCCTGTCGCGCTTGTCAGCTTCATTCTGGATAGACCGCGGACGATTGCTACTGGTGTTTGTTCCACGCCTTGGCCCATCACGAGTTCGGCGGCCGCGGCGATTTCGTCTGCGAGGCCCACGTATTTGTAGTGCAGTTGGTATCCGAATAGGTCTTCTTGGCCGCGATAGTCAATTATTGGTTCCAGTCCTGCTAATCCGATCGTGAATTCGACTTGTCCAACTCGGTTAGGTCGACTATAGGTGTCGGCAATGATAACGGCAACTTGTCTGCCGGTTAACCTTTCGATTCCTTTCTTGATCTTCACTGCTGAGTTATCCGGGTTCTTGGGTAGCCGCGCATATATGGTATCTCCATCCACGTTTGATTTATCGACGCCCGCATTCAGGCAGATGAAACCATCTTTCTTGCGAACAACCAATGCTTCTCTATCTGCTCTTATGACTTCTTTTGAGTCGCGGAGTATCAGTTCGATAACTCTTGCGTCTTTTTTCGTCATCTTCGCGATGGATTTGGCTTGATTGCTGGGTTTTATTGTCAGAATATCAATTAGTTGTCCCTCAGATTTGGAGACTATTTTTTGTGATACAACGACTACGTCGTAGTCAGAAAATTCAATCTCTTCGGCCTTGGCGGCTTCAACTATCAATTTAGAAATGTCGTCGTGAGGTTTGATAAGTCCGATTTTGTTCAGTCCAATTACCGAGACTACGGACACCATTCAGTATTATGCCCCTTACGTCATGATTGCTTTGGTTGAGTAAATAGCGTGTGGTGCGTGTTCCCGCTCCAAAATTTTGCACGTATGAACTAGCATCACGTTCACGATTGGTGGCTGAGTGTTTTACTTAAATACGAATGTGTTTCCTATGGCGAAACCGATTCGAGGAGAAGTTAAGTTTGGCGTTAGTCGAATACGTCTTCGCTGTTAGTTTTGTGTCTTTAGCTGTAGCAGGCTTAATCGTAAATTGGATCCTTAAGCAGGATCAAGGGACGCCTGGAATGCAAGAAATTGCTTCAGCCATAAAGGTTGGCGCCGAAGCCTATCTAGCGCGTCAATACAAGACGATCAGCGTCATTGCAGTAATATTCACGGTTCTCTTGGTGGTGGCGATCCGGGATCCGACGAATGCGTGGTTGGGAGTGGACACGGCTGGCGGTTTCATACTTGGCGCGCTCTGTTCGAATCTTGCCGGGTACATTGCGATGTATGTCTCGGTTCGATCGAACATAAGAGCAGCTAGAGGTGCCATGTCCAGTCTTGATCGAGCGCTGAAGATTGCTTTTCGTGGCGGAATTGTCTTCGGATTGGGCGTTGTCTGTCTCAGCCTTATTGGGATTTCATCGTTGTTCCTCCTCTTTAATGGGGATCCTCGTTTGATCGTCGGTTTCGCTTTCGGCGCTAGCTTCGCCGCTCTCTTCGCGCAGTTGGGCGGAGGTATTTACACGAAAGCTGCTGACATGAGCGCTGATCTGGTTGGTAAAGTTGAGGCGGGAATTCCCGAGGACGATCCACGTAACCCTGCCGTGATAGCTGATCTTGTCGGTGATAATGTGGGTGACATCGCAGGACGTGGAGCTGACTTATTCGAGTCGATCACTGCGGAGAATATAGGAGCAATGTTGCTTGCTATTGCTCCGGCGGTTTACGTTCTTTACGGCATTAATGGCTTGGTTTTTCCTCTCTTGGCAAGAGGATTCGGATTAATCGGTACGCTCGTTGGAACCTTTTTCGTATATTCACGCAAAAATGAGGATCCGTTCAAGTCGCTGATTCGTGGTTTGCTCGTGACCGGAGTCATTTGCGCTGTCGGTTTCTACGCGTTGACAGATCTGCTTCTGAATGGGGACATGGGCTACTTCTATGCCTCGCTCGTAGGGATCGTTGCAGCCATACTTGTGGCGTGGATCACATACTATTACACATCATATACTAAGCGACCGACTTTAGAAATTTCCAATTCATCAGTGAGTGGCCCCGCCCCAGGTGTCGTATCTGGATTAGCCGTTGGAATGGAATCAACCGGGCTATTCATCCTTGTAATTGCCATAGCGATCCTGCTGGCTTTCGAATTGGGTAATGGCTTTCAGCCTTTAAGCTCTAGTTTTGATATTTCTAGTGCAGCATTCCAGCGAGGAATCTACGGGACTGCTGTGGCGACTATGGGTATGCTTTCAGTCACTCCAATGGTGCTTGCGATGGACGGATTCGGACCGATAACGGATAATGCTGGCGGAATTCTTGAAATGTCAGGTGTGTCAGAGGAGGCTCGAGGTGTTTCTGACCAGCTCGACTCTGTAGGTAACACTACTAAAGCGCTCACGAAAGGATACGGTGTCGCATCCGCGGCTCTTTCGGCCTTCTTACTCTTCAGTGCTTTTCTTGAAGTGGCTGGCTTGAAAGGGGTCGACTTGTCGAGGCCAGAGGTTTTCATTGGCGCGATGATTGGTGCGATGCTGATCTTCATGTTCAGTTCAATGGCGATTCGTGCGGTCGGAAAAACGTGTGCTGTAATGATCGTAGAGGTCCGGCGCCAGTTCAAGGAGATCCCTGGAATAATGACTGGAAAAGCTAAGCCTGACTATTCTAGATGTGTCGACATAAGCACCAAAGCGGCGTTAAGAAACATGATTGCTCCAAGCCTACTGGTTGTTCTCACGCCTATAGCCGTCGGATTAATTCTCGGTGCCGAAGCGGTCGGAGGCCTGATAATGGTCGGAACTTTAGTGGGGGTGTTAATGGCTCTCTTCATGAATAATGGTGGAGCAGCTCTGGATAACGCTAAGAAGTACATTGAAGCGGGTAATCTGGGTGGAAAGAATTCGCCCGCTCACGCGGCGACTGTGATTGGTGACACGGTTGGTGATCCGTTGAAGGATACTGCTGGACCATCGCTACACGTTGTCGTAAAGCTTCTCAATACAATAACGCTTGCTCTAGCACCGCTATTCATCTTAGCACTGCTAATGCATTGATTCTTATCAGGAAAGGCTGTAGGCGCGAGGCAGTCTTTCCGCCAACTTCTCCTTCCTCAACCCTCTAGCTTGTTCCACGCCGACATCAGCCAAGAGTACTTTCTCTTCATCTTTTGCTGAAGCTACTATTTTTGGGGAAACGATGTTTGTTAATGGGTCAACTTCCAAATCAATTACCACGCTACCTCCAATATACGTCGGAGGATATGTTACGTTCGGAGCGATGATTGGTAATCTATTTTCAAGTGCTCGAGTTTTCAAGTAGAGTAGCCAAGGTTCCATGCCTTGAGCGACGATCCTAGATGGTGCAAAAAGTAAATCCGCACCTTTCAGTGCCAACGTGCGTGACGATTCTGGAAATGTGTTATCATAACAAATGGTTATGCCAACCCTAGCAAACTCGGTTTCGAAGAGTTGGAATTCACTTCCTGCGATAGCCGATTGTTTCTCGCCGAGAAAGAGGTGAACCTTATCTTGAACTCCTCGAACGGTTCCGTTCGAATCGATAAGTTGGCTTCGTACACGGACTTGTCCAGTATCTAAT
>DASQZS010000068.1:0-5856 GCA_035638535.1 Candidatus Acidiferrum sp. | reverse complement strand
GGTTTAGGACGAAAAGTCAGTTCTACAATTTCCACCTAGCCAAGTGGCACACCTCAATCAAAGTTGAGTTGCGTTCGAAATTGTCGTCATATTCGTAAGACAGATTGAAGGTTGTAGACTTCCTCGAGAAGAAGGCCAACTCATAATTTACGTTTTGGCGAGAAAGTAAAGCAACACGAGGGTCTCTGAAATGACGTGCGAAGGACTTGCTGTTTTCCCATGAAATTTCGTCGAAGCGTCTCTATCACGTTCGATCCGGTGGCGAATACGCAATTGCGTACCTTTGAGCATACGCCTCGAACGGCGAGCGTCGATCATCGTCTCACAACATGAGAGTTCACTTTTCGTCATCTAACGATTGCTCTACTTGTTCCACCTGTACAGTTAATCTCATTCGGAATTAGACTCGCTCAAAACTTCCAAGGAATGTATCGCCAAAAGGAAGGTGACTGGGTCTCGATAGGCATCCAATTTACATTGGAGCCTAACGTCTAGCGCCTTCTCCTTAACCCCACTAAAAGGAGACCCGCTACTAAACCAATTATTATTGATTCGACTGGAAAACCTGGCAACGCCACCACAAACACTGTTCCCCTACCACCCGAAATTAAAAAGACCAAAATGGCTACAACAACAAGCACCAAAATTAGCGCAACGCACACCGCCAATAATGAGGATCTATCCCTCACAACCACTACCATCCAATCAACATCCGTGGAAAACGGAATCTCTGTTTAGATACAAATAAGAATAGAGCCAGAACCATACTCATCACCCTTCCTCTACCTATCATGTGTGCTAGTATCACGCGCGTACCAGAATCCCAACCCCTGTCCGATTCGTGAACAATCTGGCAGGTATACTCAAAGCGGGGCAGTTCTACTTGGTGGAATGACTACTGAAACCCCTTACAACTACATTCATTCTCTGTGCAATGTCGATCTGCTACGGTACTATGATGCAACAAAATATGTGAGCAATTCTTGCAACGGGAAAACCAAAAGGAACTCTCGCTGTAATGCGATGGGACAGTGGTTGACATTTGGGTCATCTACGTTGAGGTTTCGCTAATTGCTAGTAGTAAATATTCTCCAACCTAACTCACTTAATGATACACTGCGTTTATCGACAGGAGTGATTCTTGCATTCGTCGCAAGAGAAGCGTACCACGAACTACAAGAGAAATAAGAATCGCCTCTTACTGAGCTGCAGGGGTCGCTTTTCGTCTTATTCTCTTGAGCATTTGCTTTCTTCCGGCTCCTTTAAGGACTACACGTAACCTAACAGTCCAAGAAGCGATGACAAAGTACGGAAGAATTACGACAGCTTAGATGTCCGAAGTGCGGCAAATTCTACATTTCGGAAGTAGACAGCGCAGAATGCCCACACGAACCAATCTGAGACTTAATTCACGAATTTAGTTCAATCAAAAACGTAAAGGTAGTTGCCCAAACGAGTACGTGCCTAGGGTTGAAGCTGTTCCGGTTAATCGTGTCGCGATCATATTTCACTCGTGGAGCGTGGGATTTCGTCCTAACTTTACTGGTACACGTGGTTTAGGGTTTGTAGAGTTGGTCGGTTTTGGCTGCCATGATGAAATCGTTTCGATGTAAGCCTTTGATTTTGTGGGTCCACCATTTCACTTTCACTCTGCCCCATTCGGTTGTAATTGAAGGATGGTGGCCTTCAGCCTCCGCGATCTCACCAACCTTATTTGTGAAGCGTAGTGCTTCGGAGAAGTTCTCGAACTTGAACACACGTTCAAGCATCTTGACACTATCGGCTTCGATAATCTGCCATTCAGGCACCTGAGGGTGAAGCTCGGTAATCTCGGCGTTTGTCGCTATCGGCTCGCCTTTTCTGCAAGCGACACACTTCATCTGATTTAGAGACAAGAATAACTCATCTATTAGGTCATTATTATCATCCAAAGAAATATGTCAAGCCCTTGAATCACGAGTGAAACTTATCGAGTGTAGTTCAGTCTAGGCTCTCTCGATCTCTCAAGCACTCCCAACACCAGTCGCCTTCCTCTGGAACTTCATTGAGGCCGCAGTTGTAGCACTTCGCCATACAATGGATTATGGTAACCTCAAATTTCCATCTTTACTCAACGATTAGGTAGTTTTCTGACTTGCCTTTAATCGAGTTCAGTGACATACGTCTTAATTATGACATACGTTATATTCTAGCGGTGAGACCTTTGAATAATTCTCGATTTCCTTCTCTCAACCCACACACAAATGATCATGCAGCTATTTTGAAACGCACATTATTCGGTTTCGAGCTACACTCAGGCCCGAGTGGATACCCTCGCTGTCCGTTCTGCAAAACCAAGGAACATGCTACTCTGAGAGACCTACGACAACATATGCTATGGAAACACTCGATGAAAATTCCAACTATTCCAACCGGAAACTATGACGTGCGAAGCAAGATCCCTTAATTGGCAAGTGTTCTAAAGTTCGTCGCAGCTATTGGTTGTTCCCGGACTTTGCGGGATGAATTATGGCAAACTACGATACCATGGTGGCTAAGAATTACCATGAGGAAACGAAACATTCGGAGGTTAGCGTTCGTTCTGGTTATTTTCTTGATTGGGAGGATAAACCAAATCCTTACAGGATATACTCAAGTTTAGCGCCGATTTTTCTTCCTAAGGATTTTCCTCGACCAAGTCAGGACACAATTGATTGTGTCAAGACGTACGAGTCAAGTGGTGATGGCGTTGTTAACCTAGGCAGAGTTGCGGAGCTCTTATATTTCTCAGCTGGAGTGACGAAAAAAATTAGGCTGAGCATTGGAGGGATATACGATTTTCGTGCAGCCGCCGCCACCGGAGCATTGTATGAAGTTGAGGTTTACTTTGTCTGCGGTCAGATTCCAGGGTTAAGCGACGGAGTGTATCATTTTAATCCACAGGATTTCGCACTACGACAGCTTCGCAGTGGAGACTATCGATATTCTCTTTACCAGAGTGCAGGTAATAGTGAAGAGATCCTCAACGCCCCAATGTGCCTTGTTCTAACTGCGATCTATTGGCGTAACGCATGGAAATATAGGGCGAGATCTTATCGACATTTTTACTGGGACGCCGGCACGATCACCGCAAATCTCTTGGCAACTGCAATTTCAACCAACCTCAAGGCGAAGATAATTCTAGGATTCCAAGACGAACTCGTAAACAAGTTGCTCGGATTAGACAGCTCACGTGAAGCTGCTTTAGCAATAATTCCATTCGGCCAGCATTCGGAATCTAAAACGATTGACGAAAGAACACGAATTCTTACGGAGATAAACCATGAGTACGTTCCGTTGTCTAAGAAGGAGATTCAGTATCCAGAGATCTTGAAAATACACTCCGCTTCCTCATTGAATTCAACTGAAGAAGTGTCCTCTTGGCCACGCACTTTTTCTCCGACAATTAGACTTCAGCAGCAACGCGGCCAATTCTATCCGCTTCAACCTCTAACAGAACGTCGTCAAAGCCCCCTGAGCACAACGATTGTCCGTCGAGGATCCACCAGACGTTTCAGTCGGGAAGCAATCTCATTCAACTATCTGTCAACAATACTCCAAGCAGCAACAAGGGGAGTGCCAACAGATTTTCTTGACCGCCCGGATAGAGCTCTCATAGAACCCTACCTAATCGTAAATGCGGTTGACGGACTTCAGTCAGGTTCGTACTATTACGACCGAGAGAATGAATCGCTCGAGCTTCTACAGTTAGGGGACTTCAGAGATACTGCTGGATATTTGTGCCTTGAACAGGAACTTGGAGCGGATGGCAGTGTCGCCACGTTTCTAATGTGTAACCTTAACTCAATTTTAGATTCCTATGGAAATAGAGGCTACAGGGTTGCGCAGCTCGAAGCAGGCATAATTGCTGGAAAAATGTATCTTTGCGCGTATGCATTGGGGATCGGCGCTAGCGGCATAACCTTCTATGATGACCCCGTTACAGAATTCTTCTCACCACACGCAGCAAACAAAAGCAACATGCTCTCCGTTGTACTTGGAGTTCCAGCCAGAAATATCCGCTTAAAGGATTAAGTGAAATCAGACACATTCATGCATGACTTACTTTTGTCATTGAACAGGAGGTTCGAATTGCCCTCCAGAGGTGGAGCGTGGGATTTCAGCCCCAGTTTACCGATACATATGTGAATTCCCGCTTGCAATCTTTCCGATTCTAGCTGTTATGAATATTGAGCAAGTTGCAAGAAGGATTAGTGCAAATGAAGCAAACGAACCCACGTACCCGAAGCTCGACGCCAAGATCACGCCCGTTATGATGGGGCCAAGTGCCTGCCCTACATCCATGATTGTGCTCAAGAATCCCATTCCTGTCCCCACTAGGTGTTGCTCCACTAGGTCACTGGTGAGAGCTGGAGTCGACGCGTCCACCATGGAGAACCCGAAACCGTAAAGTATTGAGAGGACGAGGAGCAAAAAGAAGTTTGTAGTAAAGGGGATCACTAGGAGTGATAAGGAACCTACCACTGAACCGGTTGCTATCGGTATCCTCCGTCCAATCCGGTCAGATAGTTTTCCAGTGAGCGGTTTGAGAAGCGGGACTGTTGCAAGCTGCGCCCCAGCGATTATGCCAACTGAAAGTGAGTTGAAATGAGCGATCTGGATAAGATAACCCACGAAAAAGAATTCTACTGCGCCATAAACGTAGTATTGAGCAGCCTCAACTAAACTCACGACCAGAACGCCAGGATTTTTCGCGACCACCGCCCAACCTCGAAATTGACTTGGAACCTTGGTTTTTCTCTCCGGCTGCAGATCTGCAGACTGAGCCTTCTCTTTCAGCAGAATGAACGCCATGATAAGAGAAGCAACGCCTGCAGCTCCAACCGCCAAGTACAACTGCTGAAAACCATAGTCCGTAACGAACAGAATATATCCACCCAAGAATGGCGCGAGAGATCTCCCCACGATTGTGGCCGATGAGAACAAGGAGATCTGCTCCGCCTTTCTTGTCGGAAACATTTCTACGACGTAGGCGTTCGTAATTGGCACGAACATTGCTGTAGCGAAACCATGGTAGAATCTAACTAGCGCAAGCTGCCACCAAACATGCACTATGAGGTAGAGAAATGGAGCGGAAGCAAATATTATTCCAGACACGAGCAGGAGCTTCTTTCTGCCAAACCTGTCTGAAAGTGACCCTGCAGGTAGACTGACTAAGATTCCCGGAATCGTTGAAGCCGACGCGATAAATCCCATATAAGACTCAGGTGTCCCGAGGGCCCGAGCGAACGGATTCAGAACGGGGTTCTTCGACATTGTTGAACTGAGAATTGCAAAGAAGCCGATGATACAGAGGACCCAAAATGAATAACCTACATGATTGCGATGGTCATGTTTCTGAGCCGTATCGCCAACTTGTTTGTCCGCGTGATCCATCGGTTTCAATCCTGCCCTGTTCCAAAACCAGTTACTGGCACAAACGTTGCGCTCTCGTTTAAACCGCAGTTACGACCGTCTCGAAATTTATCACTTTTTCCGTCATATCTGAGCACCAGTATGATTGCGGTCTTATGGTCTGGTGGTGCGCGCACACACTAAAATCGTCCGCAACGAACGGTCCGATTTCTAACGCTGGCACCATACTATATGCACTCAGGTTGGAAAGGCGGCTTGAATATTCTTGGGGAGGGGCGAGATGAATAGGAAAATCGTGTCCTTCGCACAAGGAAGAACAGATTGACCTACGATTGAAGACTGATGCTTATTCTTCTTCGTCGTAATGTTCATACCAATACAAGGTGTTGGCATGGCCTGCGTTGCATGAGTAATGTCGTTGGAGGGCTTTCTTTGTAATCTCAGGATCAGTTGAATGTGCAA